>JAQCGR010000307.1 GCA_027619995.1 Pseudomonadota bacterium
TCCAGCTTGCCGGAACCCGTCTCCAGCTTGAATATCGCGCCGCTTCTATACCTCGCCCCGCCCGCCTGTCCAGGGTGCGGCGGGACGGAAGCGCCGCCAGGACGCGAAAACGGCCCGCCTCGGAAAGGAAGCGGGCCGCCGGATTTCTCCGCAGGAGCGCCGCGCTCAGTCGGCAGCGGCCTCCGCCGCCGTATCGCCGTCATCATCCCCGGCCGCGCCATCGTCGGGCCCGCCCATCATGGCGCCGGCCACGAGGCCGGCATTCTGACGGATCGCCTGCTCGATCGTCTGGGCGATCTCCGGATGCTCGCGCAGGAAGGTCTTGGCGTTCTCGCGTCCCTGGCCGATGCGCTGATCCTGGTGGGAGAACCAGGAGCCCGATTTCTCGACCACCCCGGCCTTCACGCCGAGATCGATCAGCTCGCCCATCTTCGAGACGCCCTCACCATACATGATGTCGAATTCGACCACCTTGAAAGGCGGGGCGACCTTGTTCTTGACCACCTTCACCCGGGTCTGGTTGCCGACCACCTCGTCCTTGTCCTTGATGGCGCCGATGCGGCGGATATCGAGGCGCACGGAGGCATAAAACTTGAGAGCGTTGCCGCCGGACGTGGTCTCGGGATTGCCGAACATCACGCCAATCTTCATGCGGATCTGGTTGATGAAGATGACCATGGTATGGGAGCGGGCGATGGAGCCGGTCAGCTTTCGCAGGGCCTGGCTCATCAGCCGGGCCTGCAGGCCGACATGGGTATCGCCCATCTCGCCTTCGAGCTCGGCCCGCGGCACCAGGGCCGCGACGCTGTCGACCACCAGGACATCGACCGCGCCGGAGCGGACCAGGGTGTCGGCGATTTCCAGCGCCTGCTCGCCCGCATCGGGCTGGGAAATCAGCAATTCATCGATATCGACGCCCAGCTTCCGGGCATAGCCGGGGTCCAGGGCATGTTCGGCATCGATAAAGGCGCAGATGCCACCCTTCTTCTGGGCCTCGGCGACGACATGGAGGGCCAGGGTCGTCTTGCCGGAGCTCTCCGGGCCGTAAATCTCGACCACCCGGCCCTTGGGCAAGCCGCCAATGCCGAGGGCGATATCGAGGCCGAGGGACCCGGTGGAGATCGATTCGATCTCGACCGCATGGTCTGCGCCCAGCTTCATGATCGATCCCTTGCCGAAGGCCCGCTCGATCTGACCCAGAGCGGCGTCCAGCGCCTTTTGTTTGTCCATACCCTCGCCCACCACGCGCAATGCTGCTTCCGCCATCGGAACTCTCCTCTTATCCCATCTGCCGCGGGGTCGCGCAATCGGCCCCAGGAGGCATCTCGTCAATCAAGCCTGGGCGGAGCGTACCTATTTTGTTCTTGTTCGTCAAATGTTCTTTTTGATTCGCGCAGAACTCGAATCGGGACTCGCAGAGCCTTGAAATTACGATGCAATCACCGCGATTCCGTTCCGTTCTCGAACCATAGCCCGATACGCGGCCGGCCCGAACGGAGAGTGGCGGGCAGCCTAGTCCTTGAGGAAATCGAGCAGGACCCCGGCGACCTCGCGCGGGGCCTCGCCGAGCAGGCTGTGGCGATAGCGGGGGAAGATATGGGTGCGCGCGTTGGGGATCCGTTCGGCGATCAGATTGGCCATGCGGACCGTGCCGGTCGGGTCGTGCTCACCCGTGGCGACCAGGGTCTTCTCGGCGCGGATCTTGTGCAGATCGTCGATGAAATCGTTCGAGGCGAAGACATCGTAGGAATAGCCATAGCACTGGGGATCCATCGCTTCCGCCTTGCGCACCCGCTCGGCCACCAATTCGGGATTCTTGGCGATGAACTCGTCCGTGAACCAGCGTTCCGCGGCGGCCTTGGCGGCATGGCCGACCTTGTTGCCGGAGGCCAGGTTGTCGGCGCGCTCGCGCACCGTCTTGCGTTCCTCCGGCGTGCGCCCGGCGACCGAGGCGACGATCGCCAGTTTCTCGATCCGCTCGGGCATACCCAGGGCCACGGCCTGGGACACCAACCCGCCCAGGGAGAAGCCGACGAAGCTGGACTTCTCCCAGCCAAGATGGTCGAGCAGCGCGCGGTAATCGTCCACGAAGGCGTCGATCTTGAACGGCGCGCGGACCTTGGTCGAGCCGCCATGGCCGCGCATGTCGTAACGCAGCACGGTGAAATGCGGGCTGAGGATCGGCACGACCTCGTCCCAGCTCTCCAGGTCCGAGCCGACGCCGTGGTTCAGGGTGACCCGCGGCCCCTTCCCCGCGATCCGGTAGCGCAAGGTGAGACCGCTATCCTTTTCGAAGAAGCGATCCTCGCCGCCACCGTTCCGCTCACCCATGCCCCGATCCTCTCCGTGTCCCGCTATTGTGCGGCCCCTATTGTGCGGCTTTGGCCTTTTCCGCTTCGCGCTTGGCGAAATGCGGCGCGACCTCTTTTATGAACAATTCCAGAGACTTGCGCTCATCGGCCGGATCGAGTCCAAAGTTCACACCCAACATTAAGATATCGACTCCAACATTCTCATATAACTCGCATTTTTTCATGACCTGATCGGGCGTTCCGAAGATCATCGCATCACGGATCACATCGGGGTCGTAGTTCTTGCCGTCGCGCACCTTGTCGAGCGGAATCAGCTCCGGAAAGCCGTTATCGACCGTGCCGCCGGTGCCGAACAGATTCTCGAAACGGCGGCCGTAATCGATCGAGGCCTGGACCGGAATATCGGCCCCCTTCTCGTCCTCGTAGACGAAGGCGCGGCGCAGCACGCACCAGCGCGGATGCGGCACGGTCGGATTCTCGCGCACCGCCGTCGCCAGGCGCTCGGCATAGAGTTCGACCTCATCGAAAGGCCGCGAGAGCGGGGTCGACATGATGTCGGCGCACATCTTCATCGAAAAATCGAAGCTGGCCGGATCGCGCGCCGCGACCCAGACCGGCGGATATGGCTTCTGCAGCGGCTTGGGCACCGAGGTCGCTTTGGGGAACTGCCAGATCTCGCCGTTATGGGTGTAATCGCCCTTCCAGAGTTCCAGGATGGCCGGCAGCATCTCGCGCATATGGTCGCCGCCCTGCTCCTGGGGCATGCCCCCGGCGAGGCGGTCGAATTCCCACTGGAAGGCGCCGCGGCCGATGCCAAATTCGAGCCGCCCGTCGATATAGAGATCGGTCAGCGCCGCCTCCCCCGCCGCCCGGATCGGATGCCAATAGGGCGCCACCAGGATTGCCGTGCCGAGGCGGATCTTCTTGGCGTATTGGCCCCAATGGATCAGCAGGGACAGGGGGTTGGGGCCGATGGTCAGTTCGATCGTGTGATGCTCGGCCGACCAGGCCGAATGGAAGCCGCCATCCTCGGCGATCTGCACCATGGTCAGGGCATGCTGGACGACATCGCGCATATCCTCGCTGGAGGACAGGCGTTCCATATTGAGCGAAAGGGCGAATTTCATGGCCGCGGCCTCCAAGCAATACGTCGGCCGGGCCGGGCCCCGCGCCCGGCGCTGTCACCCACGCCGCGGCGACATCGAAGGCCGCCAGGACCGCATGCTGGCCTGAATCGGCTTTCGAAACATCCTATGAACAGTAGAAAATACTGCACAGTAAATCCAACTGTTCATAGGAGTTAAGATTCGTCGACGCCGGCCCCGCCAAGTCGGTGCAAGCGCAGGGCCAGGTCCAGGGCGAAGCGGGTGTCCGGATCGTCGGGGTCCAGGGCGAAGAGCTCGCGCAGCCGGCCGAGGCGGTAACGCAGGGTGGTGACATGAATGCCCATCTCGTCCGCCGTCGCCTGGGGCCGGCCGCCATGGCGGCAATAGGCGCGCAGGGTCGGGGCCATGATCCCGCCATGGGCCGCATCGTAGTCGAGCAGCGGGCCGATCGCCTCGCGCACCAGATCGCCCGCCGCCTCGCTGTCCGCCGCCGAGAGCAGAAGGGCCAGGGCGCCGAACTCGGTCTCCCGCACCAGGCCGGTGCGGCCGAGGGCGCGGGCGGCGCGGATCGCCCGGGCGCAGCTCCGCCGTGTCGCGACCAGGCGTTCCGGTCCCGTGCAGACGGCCCCGCTGGCGACGATGGGCGGTGCGCCGGTCGCC
>JAQCGR010000308.1 GCA_027619995.1 Pseudomonadota bacterium
GCTCACATGCCAACAGACAAAACGGAATCCCAAATCGGATTCTTTTGTTCCGATCAATCCACTAGATTGAACAGAGCGTTGAAAACAAGCGTGTTCGTGAAGCTGTTCGTGGCCTCGAGGATGGGCTGTGAGAAATTCTGGAGGGCCAAGTCATGACAAGGCGTGCAATCATCTGTGGCGGCGGCATCAGCGGTCTGACTGCAGGCATATACCTGGGTCGGATGGGTTGGGACGTAACGGTTTGCGAGAAGGATCCCGAACTGCGCACGGCAGGGGCCGGCTTGAACCTCTGGCCGAATGGGATCCGGGTTCTTGAGAAGATCGGCCTGCGCCAGCCGCTTGAGAAGATCGGCTTGTTCCTGAACCTGTACAGAACGTTTTCGTCGACTGGCGAGCCGATCGCGGTGGAGGACGTCAGCGGGTGGCGGGAGAAATATGGCGCGCCGCTCTACGGTGTGCATCGCCGCAACCTCAGCGGGATGCTTTCCGACGCCCTCGGCCAGGACAAGCTCCGCCTCGGCCATGAACTCGTTTCGGTCGAACAGGATGGCAGTGAGGCCCTATGCACCTTCGGCAACGGCGAGACCCTGCGGGGCGACATGGTTCTCGGCGCCGACGGCGTGACCTCTGCCGCCAGAAACTCGATCTTCGGACCGCAGGAATTCAGCACCGATGAACAGGTGCGTTGGCGTGGCCTGTTCAATGTTGCCGATGCGAATGCCGAACCGAATACGGAAGTGGAGGTTTGGGGAACGGACGGGCATTTCGGCTGTCTGCCCATCGGCGGCGGCAAAGCCTACTGGTTCGCGAGCGCTGACGGCCTCACGGAAAACGTCGACGAGGTCATCGACTTCTTCAACAGCTGGCACGGCAGCCTTGTTCCTGCCGCGATCGCGGCAACACCCAAATCGACCATCATCAGGAACAGCCTTCGGGATCTCATCCGTCCCCTCAAGAACTGGTCCAGCGGCCGGATCACCCTTGCCGGGGATGCGGCGCATCCGGTGCTACCCGGCATGGCGCAGGGAGCCAACCAGGCTCTGGAGGACGTTGACGTATTGTGCCAGTGCTTGGGTTCATACGGCAGCGTCGAGAGCGCCCTGGCCGCCTACGAGGGTGTTCGCATCGCCCAGGTGGCGCCCGTCATCAAAGCGTCGCGTGCGCTGTTCGATTACGAAGGGCAGAACGAATTGGCGAAGGGCAACAAGAACCCGCTGTTCGATCGGTACCATCAGTTGGCCGAGCGACGCGTGATCTGATTGGGAGAGGCCGTAGCGGGTCCTCGAGTCGTTTCGCGCCGCGAAAAGGGATGCCCGCCGGCGGCGGGAGGAATCCAAGGCGCTGCAATAGAGATGGCTGTGGGAAACTTAACAGCGAGAATAGCCGGGATTTTCGAAAGCGGTGTCGGAGAGGCGCCCCTCCGGGAACGGGCCGCCCAGACCGCGGACCGGGTGACTGCGCTGGCGGTCGGCGCGTTATAAATTTCGCATCTGTTTCTAAATTTTCAACCTTTGCAGTTTTTGCCGAACGCAAAGGTTCGAAAAATCATTTCCGGGCCGTCGCGTGCCCGAAATCGTTCCACATGTGCTGGGCCGCGATCTTGCCGTCTTGTCGGACGGTCAGCCGGTCCATGAAGCGCACATCCGAAAACGCGCCCTCGCCGCCAGTGAATTCGCCCGACATGCGGCCGAAGAAATAGACGGCGAAACCGTCTTCCGTCTCCGCCACATCCGTCACTTCGACCCCTTTGACGAGGCTGACATAGCGGCTTTTCAGTCGGTCGAGCAGGGCGGCCAGTTCGGTCCGGTTGCCGCCCGGGCTCTCGGCCGCGAAGCCCGGCGCGGCCATCGCCTCCGCCATGGCGCGGTCGCCGGCTTCAAGCGCCGCCAGGAAATCGCGTGCGATCCTGGCGGCCTCGGCCCCGGTCATCGGGGCAGCACGTCGCGGCAGGTCTGGGCGAACTTGTCGACGATCTCGTCCAGCTCCGCATCCGTGGCGTTATAGGCGGGGGAGAGGATGGCGATATCGCCCCGCTTGCCGTCGACATTGCCGCCGACGGGGTAGCAAATCAGGCCGTTTTCCAGGCCCCGCTGCTTGATCTTGGCGAAGATCATCTGGTCCGCGTCGAAGGGCTCCTTGGTATCCTGGTCGGCGACGAACTCGACCCCGATGAAATAGCCGCGCCCCCGGATATCGCCGATATGGGCATGCTGGCCGATCTCGCGCCGCAGGGCGTCGGCGAATTGCGGGCCCTTGGTCCGCACCCGCTCCAAGAGGCCGTCGCGCTCGACCACCTTCTGCACCGCCACTCCGGCGGCGCAGGCCAGGGTATGGCCGGTGAAGGTATGGGCGGTCAGCAGGTTGCCATAGGCCTCGACGATGGGGCCCTTCAGCCGCTCGTGATAGATCGTCACGCCGAGCGGGACATAGCCCGCGCCTAGCCCCTTGGCGACCGACATGATATCGGGCTCGACCCCGTCCTCTTCCAGGGCGCGCCAATAGCCGGTGCGCCCGGCGCCGCACATCACCTCGTCGGCGATCATCAACACGCCGTACTTATCGCAGATCGCGCGCATGGCCTTGGCATAGCCCTCGGGCGCAGGCACCGCGCCGCCGGCCGCGCCGACCACCGGCTCAAAGATGAAGGCGGCGACATTCTCCGGCCCTTGGCGCAGGATCTCGCGCTCCAGTTCGGCTGCGCAATACTCGGCGATGTCCTGGGGCGCGATCCCGGCGGGCGGGCGATAGACATTGGCGGGCGAGACGAAGCTCGCCTCCATCAGCGCGCCCTCGAAGGGTTCGCGCCGCTGGGCGAAGCCCGAGATCGACAGCGCGCCCAGGGTGTTGCCGTGCCAGGAGCGCTGGCGCGCGATGAAGCGCCGCCGCGTCTTCTGGCCCATGGCCGCGTGATACTGCAGCGCGATCTTGAGGCAGCTTTCCACCGCCTCCGAGCCGCCGGTCACGAAGACCATTTCCTTGAGCCCTCCGCCGCATTGCTTGGCGACCATGGCCTGCAAGGTTTCCAGCGCGTCGCTCGAAAAGGTGAAGCGGTGATGCGAGGCGATCTGGTCCAGCTGGTCCTTGATCGCCTGGTTCACATCCTCGTTGCCATGGCCCAGGCAATAGACGCTGGGCCCGCCCGAGCCGTCGACATACTGCTTGCCATTGGTGTCCCAGACATAGGAACCCTTGCCCCGCGCCACCTTGGGCAGGGCGGCGGTCGAAAAGATATTGGCGGCGGCGCCCGCCTCGCCCTCGGCGATTGCGGCCATGGCAGTGTCCTCCCTCGAATATGTGGCCTCGTCCGGCCCCGTCGAAAGCTAGCCGAGGCCGCGCGCCCGGTCGAGTCGCGGCTCTATCGCTGTCCGGCGCCGTTAAGCCGCGCGCAAGCTTTCCGTTTCACCATGCCGGAATCGGTGCGGTGAGCCAGGAAGAAACACCCGATGCCCAGGGCAGGACGCCTGATGTCACGATGGACGATCGCCAAGGGCGGCTTCGTCCTGATCCTAGCGGGCAGCATCCTCGGGGCCGATGGCGGCAAGGCCCCGACGGTGGCGGAAGCCCCGCCGGTCTATGCCCCGGCCCCATTGGAAGAAGACGGATTCACCGTCCGGGAGACGGATCGTTGGGGAACCTTCGCGCCGCCCCAGTCGCGGCTCACGATGGCGGAGTGATCCGCGAGCGGTCTCGCTAACGGCCGAGGTTGGCCAGCGCCGCGCGGGTTTCCTCGACCAGCAGCTCGACCAGATCGGCCGCCGGCAGGACCCGGTTCAGGGCCACGGCCTGCCCGGCCCAGAGCGAGAGAAAGGCATCGCTGCCCTGCTCCCTGCTCGCCGCCTGCAAGGGACGGGTCACGCTGTATTGCAGGGGGAAGGGCAGGGTATCGTCCTCCCGATCCGCCATCTCCGCCATATAGCGATTGACGAGGCCGCGCGCGGGGCGGCCCGAGATCACCTTCGTCACCTTGGTCTGGCCGTCTTCGGCGGCCAGCAGGGCGGCGCGGTGAAGATCGTTGGTGGCCGCTTCCGGCGTGTTGAGGAAGGCGGTGCCGATCTGCGCCCCGCTC
>JAQCGR010000309.1 GCA_027619995.1 Pseudomonadota bacterium
TCGCCCGTCGAGTTCGAACGGCAGAAGGATATATGAACCGAGGGCGTCTAGAAAACTCGGGGCTATTCAATACTTTCCTGACGATCAACGCGGCCTCGGGCGTGCTGATCAACGAAAGCGATCCGTTCGACAGCCCGGGCCATAACCTGATCGATGCCGAGGTCAATACCGGCCCGGCGCATGGCACCGTCACGCTCAGCGACGACGGCAGCTTCGTCTATACGCCTGATGCCGGTTATGTCGGCGCCGACAGCTTCACCTACCGGGTGATCGACGACGGCGGCACGGCCAATGGCGGCCAGAACACGAGCGCGCCGGCGACCGTCAGCATCTTTATCGACGGCATCAACTTCCCGCCCGACGCGCTGGACTCGACCCTCTACGGTCTGTCCAACAACGCGATCAGCAGCAGCCTGGGCGCCACCGATCCGAACCACGACTACGACGATCTGGATTTCGTCTACGAGACCGGTACCGGTCCGGCGCATGGCACCGTCACGATCAACGCGGACGGCACCTTCACCTACACGCCGGATACCGGTTTCGTGGGTATCGACACCTTCGACTTCCGGGTGACCGATCCCTTCGGCGATTTCGACGTGGCGACCATCACGGTCGATCTGGCCCAGGCCTTCGTCCCGCCGGAATTCGCGGCGGTCGGCGGCGGGACCTTGGCCAAGACGCCGGATGTGGTCGGCCTTCCCGATGGCGGCTTCATCATCATCTGGGCGACCACGGACTTCACGCCGACCGACTTCTCCGATGTCGGCGACGGCGCGCAGGACGGTGTGTTCTTCCAGCGCTACGACATGGACGGCAACGAGGTCACCCGCGACGGTCTCACCTTCGGCGACGATATCGTCCAGGCGAACACGACGGTCGTGGATTCTCAGCATCTGCCGCGGGTCGTCAGCTTCTCCGACGGCGATTGGCTGACCCTCTGGCAATCGAACAACCAGGACGGCAGCGGTTTCGGCCTCTACGCCCAGCGTTATGCCCTGGACGGCACGACGATCGGCGGCGAGTTCCAGCTCAACACCTCGACGGCCAACAACCAGCAACGGGTGCGGGTCGAGGTTGCCGACGACGACAGCTACACGATTGTCTTCGGCAACCAGGTCGCCGGCGGCAACTATGACGTCGCCGCTCGCCGGTTCGGCGCCGACGATACGCCCAAGGATGCGATCGACTTCAAGGTCAACACCTACGACAGTGGTGTGGCGCAGTTCCGGCCGGAAATCGCGGTGCAGGGCGACGGCAGCTTCGTCGCCGTCTGGCAGTCCGCCTTCCAGGATTGGGTTTCCAACTCGCCCAAGCCCTTCGGCGCGGCCTCGGCCTACGGCATCTATGGCCAGCGCTACGATGCGAGCGGCGTGAAGGTGGGCGCGGAGTTCCGCGTCAACGACACCATGCACCACAACCAGGAGAATCCGGCGATCGTCGATATGGCCGGTGGTGGGTTCGCGGTGGTCTGGGAGAGCCAGAAGAACATCGAGCCCGCCAACACCGCTGGGGATCGCGACGTTTACCTCAAGATTTACGATGCGAACGGCACCGCCATTACCGGCGAAATCATGGTCAACGATTTCTCCCCGGGCGATCAGGTCCAAGCCCGCGTGACCGAGCTGGCCGACGGCAGCCTCTTTGTTGCCTGGTCCTCGAATCTCCAGGATGCGGACGGCTTCGGTATCTACGGCAAGCGTTTCCTGGCCGACGGCACCCCGGCGGGCGACGACTTTCAGATCAACACGGTTGAGACCAACGACCAGCGGTTGCCCGAACTGACACCGCTGGTGGAAGGGGGCTTCGTCGCGGTCTGGGAAACCCTGGCCAGCGCCCAGTTTGAGCAAATCGCCGGCCGACTCTTCGGTCCGAACATCTCGGGCATGCGCGATCTCACGGGCGGTGCCGGTAACGACTATGTCGCCGGTTCCGACCAGAAGGATGTGATCGACACCAAGGGCGGCGCCGACCAACTCTTCGGCTTCGCCAACGACGATATCCTGATCGGCGGCGCCGGGGCCGACTTCATGATGGGCGGCACCGGGGCGGATACCTTCGTCTGGAACGATCTCAGCGAAGGTCAGGCGGCCGGCGGCTTCCTCGACTCGATCGGCGACTTCAACACGGCCGAGGGTGACAAGCTGGATATCTCCGCTTTCGTCACCTTGAGCGGGGGCGACGATATCAACGACTACGTCAACCTGATTGAGGGCGGCAACGGTACCACGGTGCGGATCGATGCCGACGGCTTGGCCAACGGCACGAACTACGTCTCCCTGGTTCTTCTACAGGGGGTTACAGGGCTCAATGCCCAGGATCTGCTGGACGACGAGAACTTGCTCGTCACGCAGATTTAGGCTCGCAGACCACGGGGCGCCGCGCCCCCTGTACGAAGCCGAAAGGGGGCCGGCGTTTCGACGCCGGCCCCGTCTTTTTATGCGGTCCTCCGCATCGCCGTTTTGACGGCGGACCCGTTCACGGCCAGGATAGCCACTGAAACGGGCCGGAGAAGCGCGCCATGACCGAGATTGCCGGGCCACGTATCGTCAGCCTTCTCGCCAGCGCGACGGAAATCGTCTGCGCCCTCGGATTCGAGCAGGCATTGGTCGCGGTTTCCCACGAATGCGACTTTCCGGAAACCGCACGCGTACGTCCGAGCTGCACCTGGCCTGTTATCGACATATCCAAGGGCAGTGCCGAAATAGACAGCCAGATCAAGGACATCGTGGCGCGTGGCCTGTCCGTCTATCGGGTCGATGCCGACAAGCTGAAACAGTTTCGTCCCGATATCGTCGTCACCCAGACCCAGTGCGAGGTCTGCGCGGTCAGCGAGGCGGATGTGGTGGAAGCCCTGGCCGATTGGACGGGGACGCGCCCGCGTCTGGTCTCCCTGAGGCCCGATTCCCTGGACGATATCTGGCGCGACATCCGGGCGGTGGCGGCCGCACTCGAAGCCCCGGACCGGGGCGAGACCTTGGTCGAGGCGATGCGCGCAAGAATGGCCGCGGTGGCCGCGCGGCATGGCGACGCGCCTAAGCCACGGGTCGCCTGCATCGAATGGATCGAGCCCCTGATGGCGGCGGGCAATTGGATGCCGGAACTGGTTACCATGGCGGGGGGCGAAAACCTGTTCGGTGTGGCGGGCCGCCATTCGCCCTGGATGGATTGGGCAGATCTGGCCGCCGCCGACCCCGATATCATGGTCGTCCTGCCCTGCGGCTTCGATATCGCGCGCTGCCGGGCGGAAATGCCCGCCCTTGAACGCCAGCCCGGCTGGTCCGATCTGCGGGCCGTTCGCGCCGGGCGGGTGGTCCTTGCCGACGGCAACCAGTATTTCAACCGCCCCGGGCCCCGCATCGCCGATTCACTGGAGATCCTCGCGGATATTCTGCACGGGCCCACGGGCCGTTCAGGTGGCCGGGGTTGGCTTCGTCATGGTCCCGGGTCCGATATTCTTAGAGCCGATCCGGCGCGGCGGTAGGCTGCGTTCGCATGGCCGCGATTAAATGCTCAGGGTCGCGACAAAGACTGAGTTGCGGCGACATCTGCTTCCATGCCGGGCGCTTTCGGGTGTCTCGATCCGATCCGGTGATACAGCCTTTGCCGACTTAAAGAATCTCCAGCACCGCTTCCGGCGGGCGGCCGAGCGCTGCCCTCTTGCCCGCGACGACGATGGGCCGCTCGATCACCTTGGGATTGGCGACCATGGCCGCGATCACGGCGTCGTCGGACAGGCTCATATCGTCCAGCCCGGCCGCCTTGTATTCGGCCTCCTGCTTGCGCATCACATCGCGCGGAGCCTTGCCGAGCAGGCCGAGGATACGCTTGAACTCGGCAGCGCTCGGCGGAGTGTCGAGATATTCGACGACCTCCGGCTCGATTCCCTTGTCGCGCAGCAATTGCAGGGTCTGGCGCGACTTGGAGCAGCGCGGGTTGTGGAAAATCTTGATGCCCATCGGTTCGTTCCTCGTTTCGGCCGGTCGTCAAACATATCGTCTAATTCGTCGCCAAAGACGTCACAGGAGAAGAT
>JAQCGR010000018.1 GCA_027619995.1 Pseudomonadota bacterium
AAGAAATAGACGAAAGCCGCATCAAATGGTTCGGTTACATGGGAAATGCGGGCTGAAGGATTTGGGGCTGACGGTTGTGGCCGCCCGGCCCGGTGTCGGCGCCAATCTGCAGGAGCATCCGACCTTCTCCCTTTCCGGCTATATCCCCGCGGAGAAGCGCCTGCCCGAATCCCTGCGCCGCCATATCCATATCGGTCTGCGCTGGTCCTCCGGAGTCGAGGGTTGCCCGCCCGAGGACATGCATATGGTCGCAGTCTGCAAGACCGGCTGGCACCCGGTCGGCAAGCGCCTCGGCTCCTTGCTCAACTGGGTCAACAAGGCCTATTCGCGCGGCCGCGTCAGCCTCTATGCCGGCGATCCGGGGCGCGAGCCGAGGGTCGAGTTCGACATGCTGCAGGACGAACGCGACGTCGAACGCATGAAGGTCGGCGTGCGCCGGATGGCGTCTCTGCTCCAAAGCCCGGCGCTGCGCGAGACCCTGCTCGACCCGTTCCCCTCCAGCTACAGCGAGCGGGTGCGCGATCTCGGCCGCTACTGCACCAAGAACAAGGTTCTCACGACGATTCTGGCCGGCATGCTCGACGGTCCCGCGCCGCTGCGCCGGGCGCTGATCGACAAACTCATCACCGAAGGGCCGACCCTGACCGAGGCGCTGGCCGACGATGCCGTGCTGGCCGAGGTGGTGAAGGCGGGTTCCCACGGCGTCTGGCATTGCTCCTGCACCTGCCGGATGGGCGGGCGCGACGATCCTGACGCCGTGGTCGATTCGGCCGGGCGGGTTTACGGCGTGGCTGGGTTGCGGGTGGTCGACGCCTCGGTCATGCCGGTCACCCCGCGCGCCAACACGAACCTGCCGACGATCATGATCGCCGAGAAGATGAGCGATCATATCCTGGCGACGGCGCAGTAACGTCATGGTGCCCATGCGGCCTGCGGCACTTGTCGCCGGCGGGCCGATATGGACGAATAGTGCAGCCGACACGCGGACGGCCGCGACGTTCGACTGATTCATTTTATCGCGAAGAAAGAGGGAGACGGCAATGCGGACCAAGGCCGCCGTGCTTTACGGAATCAACGAGCCCCTGGTGATCGAGGAAGTCGAGATCGACGACCCCAAGGACCGCGAGGTCCTGGTGCGGATGACGGCGACCGGCGTCTGCCGAAGCGATCTGTCGGCGGCGCGCGGCTTCGGCCGGGCCCCATCTGCCGGTGATCCTGGGCCATGAGGCGGCGGCCGAGGTCGTCAAATGCGGCCCCGGCGTGACGCGGGTAAAGCCCGGCGACCCGGGTCGTGCTGTCCTGGTCGCCCAATTGCGGCCATTGCTTCTATTGCCTCGGGTCCCGGCCGACTCTCTGCGACACCTATACCGAGGCGGCCGGCATCGGCGCGCTGTGGGACGGCACCGGCCGCATCCGCACGCCGGGCGGCGAGAAGATCCACCATTTCTCGCAGGTTTCTTCCTTCGCCGAGCATATGGTCGTGCCCGAAAACGGCTGCGTGCCGATCCATCCCGAGATTCCGGCGACCATCGCGGCCCTGGTCGGCTGCGCGGTGACGACCGGCTACGGCGCGGCGGTGAACGACGCGAATGTGCGCGCCGGCTCCAGCGTCGCCATCTGGGGGGTCGGCGGCGTCGGTCTCAACGCCCTGATGGGCGCCAAGGTGCGCGGGCCGGCCATCATCATCGGGGTCGATGTGAACCCGGAAAAGGAAGCGGTGGCCAAGCGCTTCGGCGCCATCCATTTCGTCAATCCGCGCGAGGTCGAGGACGTGCCCGCGGCGATCCGCGAGCTGACCGAGGGCAGGGGTGCCGATTACACGATCGAATGCAGCGGCCGGCCCGAGGCGATCGAGCAGGCCTATCACTCGGCCCGGCCGGGCGGGACCGTGGTGCCCGTCGGCGAGGCGCGCAAGGAGGAGACGGTCACCTTCCCCGCGCGCCTGCTGCCGGACGAGCAGAAGCGGATCGTCGGCAGCTATTACGGCGGCGGCGTGCCCGAGCGCGATTTTCACCAGATCCTCGGCCTCTACCGGCGGGGCATGCTGGATCTCGACGCCCTGGTCGGCGAGACAATGCCGCTCGACCGCATCAACGACGGCTTCCGCATGCTCGACGAAGGTGTCGAGACGCGCAGCGTGGTGGTGTTCGACTAGATTCGACGACAGCGGCGGCGGCTACAGGGCCGCCGCCGTTTCCGCCGCTTGCGCGATGCCGTCGCGGCGCAACCAGAGGCGCAGGCACAGGGTCAGGGCCAGGGCGGCGCCGATGGCGAGGGGCCAGCGCAGGCCCATGAATTCGGAGGCCCAGCCCATGACCAGGGCGCCCAGGGCGGGGCCGCAGCGGAAGGTCAATCCCTAGAGGCTCAAGACCCGGCCGCGCATTTCCTCGGCCACGGCATGTTGGATCAGGGTCTGGCTGCCCACGCCGCCCGCGACCATGGCGAAGCCCGCCACGGCCAGGGCAGGAAGGGCGAGCCACAGGCTGTCGGTCGCGACGAAGGCCAGCAGGGTCAGGCATTGCGTGGCGGAGGCCAGCAGCACGATCCGGGTCAGGCCGCGCTGGTCGGGCCGGCCGGAGAGCCACAGCCCGCCGAGCATCGCGCCGGCGCCGATGGTGCTGGTCAGAAGGGCGAGGCCGCCGGCCCCCGCGCCGAAGACGACATCGGCGAAACCGGGCAGCAGTTCGACGAAGGGCCGGGTGCAGAGGCAGACGACCAGCAGCAGCAGGATCAGGGTGCCGATCCCTTCATGCCGGGCGGTATAGCCGATGCCGTCTTTCATCTGGTGCAGAAAGCCGTCGGGCCGCGCCTTCGGCTTCAAGGCGGCGGGGTCGATATGCAACCGGGCGAGGCAGACCAGGAAAATCACGAAGGTCAGGCTGTTGACCAGGAAGGCGATCGACAGCCCGCCCCAGTGGATTGCCAGGCCCGCGGCGGCGGGTCCGATGAAGCGCGCGGAATTGAAAATGATCGAATTGGTGGCGAGCGCGGTGGGCACCTGATCGCGGGGCACGAGTGCCGGGACCAGGGCCATGCGCGCCGGCTGGTTGAAGCCGATGACGACGCCGAGATAGAGGGTCAGGCCGAGCAGCAGTTCGATCGTGATCCAGCCTGTCGCCGTCAGGACGAAGAGCACGACCGAATGGATCATCGCCAGGGCCTGGCTGATCCAGGTCACGCGCAGCCGGTTCCAGCGGTCGGCCGCCGCGCCCGCGATGGGGCCGACGATCAGGCTGGGGAACAGATCGGCGAAGGAGATGATCCCGAGCCAGAGGCCCGAATGGGTCAGTTCCCAGGTCAGCCAGCCGATCGCCACCCGTTGCATCCAGGTGCCGGTCAGCGAGACCGCATTGCCCAGGGTGTAGATCGCGAAGTTGCGATGGTGAAGCGCGCCCAGGATGCGCGCCGGTCCGGCGGGAAGCTGCATGGCCTATTGTGACACAGGCTGCGGCGGGCTGGGACGAATCTCAAGACTCGGCGAGGGCGAACCCCTCACTCTCCCGTCGCAGGCGGGCCGGGTGAGGAGTTCGGTCTGTCCAAGCGGGGCCATAGTGAAGATTTGGCACGTCGCCACTCTCGTCTCATACTCCGGCCCAGCGGTTACGTCCTTGAGGGAGGGTCGAGATGGCAAAGAAGGTGGTGATCGTCGGCGCCGGGGTCGTGGGGCTGGGCTGCGCCAGCTATCTCCAGCGCATGGGGGCCGAGGTGACGATGATCGACCGGGTCGCGCCCGGCATGTCGACCTCCTACGGCAATGCCGGCGGCATCGCGACGACCATGGTCCTGCCTCTCGCCATGCCCGGCCTGTTCAAGAAATACGTCAACTACTACCTGGATCCGGAAGGCCCGGTTTCGCTGCGCTGGTCGCATATGCCGGCGATGCTGCCCTTCCTCTATCAGTTCCTGCGCAACTGCCGGCCCGAGCGGGTCAAGCATTGCACCGAGGCCCTGGCCGCCTTCATGCCGCCCGCCTATGAAGCCTGGAAGCCGCTCTTCGCCGATGCGAAGCTCGAACATCTGGTCGGTGGCGGCGGCGGCTTGTGGATCTATGCCGATGACGCGGCGCTGCAGAAGGATTGGCCCTTCTGGCAGGGGCGGCGGGATTCCGGCCTCGCCTTCCATGCCCTGAACGAGGACGAGTTGCGCCAGATGGAGCCCGCGGTGGGCCGCGACTGGAAGGCCGGGGTGCTGGAGGAGGATTGGCACTGGGTGCGCAACCCCTACAAGATCTCCGCCGGCCTCGCCAAGGTGATCGGCGAGCGGGGCGGCACGATCCTGGAGGAGAACGTGCTCGACTTCGACAAGGGCCCCGACGGTAAGCTGCGCGCCGTCATCACCGACAAGGGCCGGCACGACTGCGACGACGTGCTCATCTGCGCCGGCGCCTGGTCGGACAAACTCGCGAAGAAGCTGGGCAGCAAGGTGCCGATGGAAAGCCAGCGCGGCTATCACGTCATGCTGCCCAATGCCGGTGTCGAGACGCGCCATCTGATTGCCGTCGGCTCGGCCAAGATCGCCATCAACACGATGGACGAGGGCGTGCGGATCGTCGGCGCCTCGGCCTTCCCCGGGATCGACGCGCCGCCCGACTGGCGCCAGGCCAAGATGGTGCTGAACTGGGGCAAGCGGGTCCTGCCCGACCTCAACACCGAGGGCATGACGGAATGGTTCGGCGAACGCCCGCTGACGCCGGATTCCCTGCCGGTGCTCGGCCGCTCTCCCCATTTCAAGAATGCATATTACGCCTTCGGCCACAGCCATATGGGCCTGACCACCGGCGCCGTGACCGGCAAGCTGATGGCCCAGCAGATCATGGGCCAGACCCCGGATATCGACCTCGCGCCGTTCCGTATCGACCGGTCGTATTCCTAGGGCTGCAGGCGAGGGCTGTGCCAGCTAGTTTCGACAGGCTCGGCATTTGCCGTCCTCACCCCGAGTTTCCTCATCCTGAGCCTGTCGAAGGACGAAGGGTGACGGTGGCGCTTACCCTGCGTAGCTGACGGGTACGGCGGTGGTGTATTTGATCTCCTCCATGGCGAAGGAGGAGGAGACGTCGGCGAGGTCGATGCGCGAGATCAGGGTCTTGTAGACTTCGTCAAAGGCGGCGATATCGGGTACGACGACGCGCAGCATGTAGTCGATTTCGCCGCTCATTCGGTAGAATTCGACGATCTCGGGAATATCCGCCACGGCCTTGGCGAAGCGTTCGAACCAGGCGGCGTTGTGCTGGTTGGTGCGCACCGCGACGAAGACCGTGACGCCGACATTGAGGGCCGCGCGGTCGAGCAGGGCGACCCGGCGGCGGATCACCCCGGCCTCCTCCATTTTCTGGATGCGCCGCCAACAGGGGGTGGTGGACAGGCCGACCGCCTCGGCGATCTCGGCCGTGGGCCGGGTTGTGTCCTCTTGAATAAGGATGAGAATCTTCTTGTCGATTTCATCAAGCGATATCATTTCAGAGAATCCGTATTCTGCGAAAAATAGTTCCGGAATTTAGCGAATCCGGGCCGCAGAAGGCAAACCGATTCCCCGCGAATTGGCGTATCGTCATGCAAGCTTCCAAACGAGAAGCCTCAACGGCGCGCCGACGCAATAGGGAAAACCCCATGGTTTTGAAGCATTTCACCGATCACCCGGCCTCCGTCGACGAGACCTATGGCGAGCATTTTCGTTTCGCCACCGGCACGGGCCTGAAGATGATCCTCGGTGGCCTGGCCTGCATGTGCCACGGCCTCCTGCCCTTCGCCTTCGTCTCAACCGGCAGCCGCACGATCCTCGGCCTTCACAAGAAGGTCACCGGAGGGGCGCGCGCGTCCACTGCGGCCCGGATCGAGCGTGAGGGCGTCACCGAAGGCAATATGCCGGCCAACGCCTGAGTCCGACGAGTCCGATCCGACGGAGGGTCCATCCCTCCTTTGCGCTTTCCGCTCCGTTCCGGCTTCAATACCGGCAGGCAATCACGGAGAGCGACTGATGCGCGCCAACGAGCGATGCGATACCGGCTTTGCGCCGGACGGCTGGGCCTATCGGGCACGGATCGGCCTGCTGGTTCCCGATGTCGATATCGGACCCGAATCCGAATGGGCCGCGATGGCACCGGCGGGGGTCTCGCTCCACGCCAGCCGCTTCCGTTTTCCCATCGACATGCTCCGCAAGGAGGACGACCGCATCGGCGAGGACGCGGTGCGTTTCGTGGCGGATGGTGCCCCGCTGGACGAGGCGATCGATCTGTTCGGCGAGGCCCTGATCGACATCGTTGCCCTGGCCTTCACCTCGACCAGTTATCTTGGCGGCGAGGGTGCGGATGCGCGGATCGTCGAGCGATTGAGCAAACTCTCCCGCGGGCGGCCCGTCGTGACGACCGGCCAGGCGATGCTCGATGCCCTGGCCGCGCTGAGCGTCAAGCGGATCATGCTGATCGACCCGCCCTGGTTCCCGCCGGAACTCTCCGAACGCGGCGGGGCATGGCTGGAACGGGCGGGCTACAAAGTTGCGGCCGCGCTGCCCGCCGGCCTGCCCTCGGGCCAGGACAACATCCATCCCGGGCATCTCTATCGCTGGATCCGCGCAAATCTGGCGCCCGGCGCCGAAGCCATCGCGATCGGCGGCAATGGTTTTCGTGCGGTCGGCGTGATCGAGGCCCTGGAAGCCGATCTCGGCATTCCCGTCATCACCGCCAATTCGGCCCTGCTGTGGCGGGTCCTGCGCCCTCTGGGCCTGCCGACGGCGGAGGTTGCGCGCTACGGTCGCCTCTTCGCGCTGGGCGCCTGACGAAAAGGCACCGGTTGTGCTAATCTCCTCGCGTGGCTGCGGAACGAGGAGCGCGCGGCGATGACACCTGAAGATATCCTGTCCCACCCGCCCAGGGTGTTAACCCAGGCGAAGCGTGAGCATTTCTTTAGCGAGGGCTATGTCCTCGCCGAAAACGTGATTTCCGAAGCTTGGCTGATTCGCCTGCGCGCCGCGCGGGACGAGTTGGTCGCGCGCGGCAGGGGCTTGGCGCAATCCGATTCCGTCTTCGACCTGGAGCCGGGCCACCGGGCCGAGGCGCCGCGCCTACGCCGGGCCACCAACCCCTCGGTCCAGAACTCCACGATCTGGGAATTCGCCTCGCAATCTGTGCTGGCCGATATCGTCGCGGACCTCGTCGGGCCGGACGTCAAATTCCTCGACACCATGCTGAACTTCAAATGGCCGGGCGGTGGCGAGGAGATCAAATGGCACCAGGACGTGCCCTATTTCCCGCATACCAACTACGCTCTGCTGACCGCCGGTGTGTTCCTGGAGGATGTCGGGCCGGAGCAGGCGCCGATGGCCGTGGTGCCGGGCAGCCACGAGGGACCGATCCATGACCTCTACGACGCGAACGGCAATTGGACGGGCACGATCTCGGACAAGGATCTGGCCGGTGCCGGGCTCGAGAAGGCGGTGCATCTGACCGGCCCGGCCGGCAGCGTCCAGGTCCATAGCTGCCGCACCCTACACGGCTCGGCCCGCAACGACTCCGACAAGGGGCGGCCAATCCTGCTGGCGACCTATTCCGCGGCCGATGCCTTTCCCTACGTGCCCTATCCGGCTTGGAGCGAGCAGACCTTCACCATCGTCCGCGGCGAACCTGCACGCATGGCCCATCTCGATCCCCGGCCATGCCCGATCCCACCTGATTGGCGCCAGGGCAAGGGCTACCAGTCCATCTTCACTTGGCAGCAGCGTGAGGCCACGGCGCGGCGGCCGGAGAAGGTCTGACGCAGCACACATCCGAAGGGGAGGGACGGGCCATGGCGATCGGCTTCATCGGGCTCGGCCATATGGGCGAGCCTTCGGCCTTCAATCTGCTGAACAAGGGCGTCGAGCTGATCGTCCACGATCGGCGGCGCGCGGCGGCGGACAAACTCGTCGCGGCCGGCGCGAAATGGGCCGATTCGATCGCCGAAGTCGCGGCCGGGGCCGAGACGGTGGTGACCTGCGTGCCCGGTCCGCCCGAGGTCCAGGCGGTGGTCGCGGGCGAGGGTGGGCTGATGGCCAGCCTGGGCGCGGGCCAGGCCTGGATCGACATGAGCACGACCGATTTGCATCAGATGGCGTGTTTTGCCGCCGACTTCGCCAAAAAGGGCGTCGAGGTGCTGGAGACCACGGCCACCGGCGGGGTCCAGGCCGCCTGGCAGGGTCATGTCATCCTGTTCGTGGGCGGCGATCCGGCCGTGTTCGAACGCCGCCGGGCGGTGATCGACGGCATCGCCGACCAGGTCTTCTATTGCGGCCCCATGGGTTCGGCCACGGTCACAAAGCTCATCACCAACACCCTCTGCTTCGTCCACCAGACCGCCCTGGGCGAGGTCCTGATGCTCGGCAAGAAGGCCGGCTTGGATATTTCGGCCTTGCTCGAAGCGATCCAGGCGAGCTACGGCGGCAGCTTCGTCGCCGATGTCGACGGCCCGCAGATCCTGGACGGCAGCTACGATCTCACCTTCGATGTCGGCTTGGTTGCCAAGGACGCCCGCCTCGCCATGGGCCTGGCCCGCGAATTCGGCGCGCCCATGCGCGTCGCCGGCCTGGTGAGCCAGATCGTCGAGGAAGCCCTGGCGCGCTACGGCCCGAAGGCTGGCGCGCTGGTCGCGACCAAGGCGTTGGAAGAGGATATCGGCGTCAACCTGCGCGCGCCCTGGTCGAAGCAGGGTTAGCCTGCGCGCCTAGAACGCCGAATCCGGCTCCTTCAGTAATGCCAGTTCTTCCGGCGTGGTCTCGCGCCCCAGGATGTCGTTGCGGTGGGGGAAGCGGCCGAAGCGGGCGACGATCTCGTGATGGCGGCGGACGATGCGGGTGACTTCGGGATCGGTGCCGCGCATGGCGTTATAGAGCGCGACCGAGCGCTCCTGTACCGCCAGGTCCTCGGCATGTTCGAAGGGCGTATAGAAGAAGGTCCGGCAGGTCGCCGGAACCTGCTGGTCCAACCCGGCGGCGACCGCCGCCTGAGCATGGGCCAGGGCGAGATGGTCGGTGGCGTACATGCGCGGGCTGTTGCGGAAGATGTTGCGGGGCAGTTGATCGAGGCAGATGACCACGGCCAGGGCGTGCAGGGCTCGGTCGCAGCAGGTGTCGTACTCACCGGCGGCGGCGGCCTCGTGGTCGGGTAGGAAGTGATCGCACAGAACCCGGTCGAAGGCCGGATCCTTCAACCACCAGATCTTGCGGTCGTCGTAACGCCCGTCCGGGCGATTGTCGCCGAACCAGAACATGATCAGGCGGTCCAGGCGGTCGCGTTTGGCATCGCTCATTTTCGGTTCCCGTAGTGTGTGTAAACGGGGGTGAGGGGTTCGGTCAGGCCGATTGGCCGCTCGAGCCGGCATCGGGCCGCCGTTATTCCGCGACCTTGGGCAGACGGTCACGGATGGCGGGGTGGGGCATCTTGTACCAAGGCTGCCTGTCGATGCGCGGCGTCCATTCCCCGCTGGCCTGGAGGGCGCGGACATGGGCCGCCATCTCCTCCAGGGTGCAGAACCACACGCCCTCATGCCCCTTCATGTATTCGACCAGCTCGCCGATCCAATGGGCCCGGGCCAGTCGGCCCGAGACCAGGGGATGCCAGACGCTCATCCACATGCCGCCATAGCGATAGGCGGCGTCGAACTCGTCCTTGTAGAGGCGGTAGGCGTCGGACGGCGCTTTGGGACTCATGAAATAGTTGAAGTCGCGCCAGACCATGTAATTGGGCCAGTCGTCCAAGCCGTGGGCGCAGGGGATCTCGACCACCCGTCCCTTGCCGTTGTCCATCTCGTAGGGGATGTCGTCGCCGAGCAGCGAGCTTTCGTAGAGGAAGCCGTGCTCGACCAGCAGGTCCAGGGTGTGGCGCGAATTGGCATGGGTCGGGCTGCGGTAGCCGACCGGTTTCTTTCCCGTGAAGCTTTCGAGAATCTCGATTCCGCGCACCATCGTCTCGCGCTCGGCCTCCGGGGTCTGTTTGTTCGGGTCGTCGTGGAGATAGCCGTGATGGCCGATCTCAGCGCCCGACTCGACCATCATCCGCATCGTCTCCGGATAGTTCTCGGCGACCCAGCCGGGCACGAAGAAGGTGAGGGGGACCGCGGCCGCGTCGAACATGTCGATCAGCCGCGGCACGCCGATCTCGGGCCCGTAGCGCATCAGGGAGACCGAGGCGACATGGTCGTCCACCTGGTCGAGCCAGTTGATATGGGCCGTCGAATCGGCGTCCACATCGAAAGTGAAGGCGACGGCGCATTTGGCGCCGTTGGGCCAGGGAATCGGATTGCGGATCATGGCGCGGCTCCCCCCGCTGGTGTGCCGGCGAATCATAGGCCGGCGCCGAATGGGGGACAATGCATGGCGGCCTTGCGGCTTCGTGAATTGCGCTTTTCTGTCCGGGGCTACAGGATGCGCGGCAACAAGATCTGCCTGAAACTGCCAGCGAAACCCCGCCATGCGCTTCGACAAGAGCCGCCGCAATGTCGCCCTGCTGGCCGTCTGCCAAGCCTTCGGCATGGCCAATGGATCGATCGCCATGGTGACGGCGGGGCTGGTCGGGCATTGGCTGCTGGGAGAGGACAAGACCCTGGCGACCCTGCCGCTTGGCCTGCAGTTCCTCGGCACCACCCTGTTCATGGTGCCGGCCTCCCTGATCAGCATAAGGATCGGCCGCCGCCTGGGATTCATGATCGGCTCGGTCATGGGCTTCGTCGGCGGCGCGATCTGTACCTGGGCGATCTACGAGGCCAGCTTTCTGTTGTTCTGCCTCGGCTGCTTCATCATGGGCGGGCTGTTCAGCACGATCATGCTCTATCGCTTCGCCGCGGTGGACACGGCCGACGAGGAGTTCCGCGCCAAGGCGATCAGCATGGTGCTGCTGGGCGGCATCGCCGCCGCCGTGCTCGGCCCGACCCTCAGCCGGGGAACGATCGACCTGCTGGCTCCTGTCGCCTTCGCCGGCTGCTATGCGGCGGTGATGGTCTTAACCGCCATCGTCACCTTGGTCCTGGCCTTCCTGGATATCCCGGCGGCCAGCGCGGAGGAACGGCGCGATACCGGGCGGCCGCTCCTGACCATCCTGCGCCAGCCGCGCGCCGCCGTGGCGGTGGCCGGGGGCGCCATCGCCTATGCCGTGATGGTTCTGGTGATGAGCGCCACGCCGCTCGCCATGATGGCCAGCAACCACGGCTTCAACATCACGACCCATGTCATTCAGTGGCACGGGTTGGGCATGTACCTGCCAAGCCTGTTCTCGGGCCAATTGATCAACCGTTTCGGCTCGCTCAACATCATGACCGCGGGCGCAGTGCTGTTCATCGGTGCGGCCGTGGTGGCCCTCGTCGACATCGATGTCGAGTATTTCTTCGTCGCCCTGATCCTGCTGGGGGTCGGCTGGAATTTCATGTTCGTCGGCTCGACCAACCTGCTGACCTATAGCTACGAGCCGCGCGAGCGGGGCAAGGTCCAGGGCTTCAACGATTTCCTGATCTACGGCTCCGTCACGGTCTCGGTCGGCGTCTCGGGCGCCCTGCAGAACGGCTTTGGCTGGGATGCGGTGAATTACGGCATGCTGCCGGTGATCGCCCTGGCGCTCGGCCTGGTGATCTGGCTGCGCATCCACCTCGCCCGGGCGCCCTTGGCGGCGGAGTAGGGACGTTGGGCTACCGCACGACCTCGACCCTGCAGATCAGGCGGCCGCGTCGAAATAGACGCGCTCCGTTCCTGCATGGCGTTTCCCGCCCAGGGAGATGACGAAATCCAACTCGACCCCGTCCTCCGGCACGATGCGGCGGGCGGTCACCTCCCAGGCCACGTCCGGATTGGCTTCGAAGAATTTTTCGTTCATGGCGCGGATCGCGGCGGGGCCGTCATGGGCGCCGACTCCGGTGGAGCGGTAGACCGCATCGGGTGCGAACATCGCCGTGATCCGGTCGAGGTCATGGGCGTTGGAGGCCGCGAAATAGGCTTCGGCCAGGGCGATCAGTTTTTCGTTTCGATTGGCCATTCCGTTTCCTCCCCGTGCTATTCGCTCTGGGCAGGATCGCGTCAGCGGGGCGGGGCGACAACCCCCACCGGCGCGGGGTCCATCGTCACATGGCCCGGCTCGGCCGCGATCCGCGCCAGCCAGGCGCTGACGGCGGGATAGGCGGCGAGGTCGAAGCCGCCTTCCGCGGCGACATGGGTATAGGCATAGAGCGCGATATCGGCGATCGACATGGCCTCGCCCACGAACCAGGCGTTCTCCCGCAGATGGCCCTCCATCACCGCTAGGGCGGCGCGGCCGCCTTCCTGGCGCGCCGGGATTTGCGCGCGCTGGGCCTCGGTCATCTCGATATGCTGGAGCCAATGGCGCGCCACGGCGATATTGGGTTCGTGGTTGTATTGCTCGAAACACAGCCATTGCAGCGCCTGGGCGCGGCCCACGGCATCGGCGGGCAGGAAGCGGCTGCCCTCGGCGAGATAGAACAGGATGGCGTTGGATTCCGCGAGGCAGGTGCCGTCCTCAAGCTCGAGCACGGGGATGCGGCCGATGGGATTGCGGGCGAGGAAGTCCGGTTTGCGGGTTTCGCCCTTCAGGATGTCGATCTCGATTCGCTCGTATTCCCGACCCAGATGGCCGAGCAGCAGGCGCGGCTTGTAGCCGTTGCCCGAGAGGTGGTTGTCGTAGAGGCGCAGCATCCGAGGAACTCCGAGAGTGGGGGACCGGCGCGGCAAAACTCGCCCGGTGGGGCGCGGCGCACAAGCAAGAAATTTTCATTCCATGAAACAGATTTTTCGATCCGAACGGTGCACGCAACCGGTTGCGAGGGGAAACGGCTCGGCGCATGGTTCGTGTCATGAAACGCCATCCGCTGGAAAATTCTCTCTGGTTCGACACGGCCGCGCCCACCCCTGAGACCGCGCCGCTGGTTGGCGCGCGGCGGGCCGATGTCGCGGTGATCGGGGCGGGTTATACCGGCCTGTCCACGGCGCTGCATCTCGCGCGCGCCGGGGTCGAGACGGTGGTAATTGAAGCCGAGCAGGCGGGCTATGGCGGTTCCGGCCGCAATGCCGGCCATTGCGCGCCGACCTTCCTCCATCACACGCCGGAGGAGGTGATCGCGGATCTCGGCCCGGTCTTCGGCCCGCGCATGGTGCGCCTGCAGGCCGATGCCGCGACGCTGGTCTTCGGTTTGATCCGCAATTACGCCATCGAATGCGAGGCTGCGCAGAACGGCATCATCAACCCGGCCCATACGCCGAGTGCTATGGAGACGGTCGAGGCGCGCCACGACCAATATGCCGCGCTCGGCAAGGCGGTCGAGCTTTGGGACGCGGCGAAGACGGCGGAGATGACGGGCTCCGAGCGCTATTTCGGTGCTTGGTTCCATCCCGAAGGCGGGCATCTCAACCCGCTCGGTTATGCCCGGGGCCTGGCCCGCGCGGCAATGGGCGAGGGGGCCACGATCCACACCGCCTCGCCGGTCGCGCGCATCGTGCCCCAAGGCACGGACTGGCGGGTCGAAACCGAGCGCGGCTCGGTCACGGCCTCGCGGGTGGTGATCGCCACCAACGCCTATTCCGGCGATTTCTGGCCCAAGCTCGACACACCCTTTTTCAGGATGACGGCCTTCAATGTCGCCACGGCCCCGCTGGGCGACAACCGGCGCGGCATGATCCTGCCGGGCGACCAGAACTGCATCGACAGCCGCGCCGACACGCAATACATGAAGCTCGACCCGGCCGGACGGCTGGTCACGGGCAGCGTGGTGAACTGGAGCCGGGGCAAGGACGCAGCACGCAGCTTCGCCCATTTCGACAAGCGCCTGGCCTATCTCTTTCCCGAACTTGGCCCGGTCGAGTGGCGCTGGTTCTGGCACGGCCATATCGCGATGATGCCCAATATGCTGCCCCGACTCTACGAACTGGCGCCGGGTGTGGCGGCGGCCCTGGGCTTTTCCGGGCGCGGCGTGCCGACGGGCACGGCCATGGGCGTGGAACTGGCGAAATGGGCGCGTGGCACGGACCCGGGCGAGCTCGCCCTGCCGCTGATCCTGCTCGAATCCCTGGCGACCCGCCGCATCCTCAACTTCGCCGCGCCGACCGTTCTCGGGCCCTATTACCGTTGGCAGGACCGGCGCAGCATGCGGCGCGACGGGCTGGAGGCGCCAAGGATCTGAATCGCCGCCCTATCGGGCCAAACAGCTTTCCAATGCGGCGAATGCCTGGTCGCTTCCCGATAGGGCCGCGCTATAGGTCCAGGTCCTCGGTTGGTTGTCCATCCCATAGCCGTCGAGGATCACGGTCAGGCGATTGCCGTATCTGAGGGCCGGTCCGACATCCTGAATCAGGGCAATATCGGCATAGATGATCAGCCAGTCATCCATGTAATACGCCTCTTCGTCGAAGCTCACCTTGGGGGCGGCGAAAAGCCGATCATCGATCACAACGGACACCTTGGGTTCGAAATCGATGTTGAAGCCCTCGGGCTCCTGGATCTCAAGTTCGAGCCAGTGATCGGGATAGAGATAAAATTCTGTATTCCAGCCTTCGGGGAATGCGGCGTGGAGGTAGCAATTGCCGAAGCTGCCATCATCCTTGAAATAGGCGCCGCCGCCCCAAATCGGGCTTATCTGGAACTCTTCGCGGGTTTCGGATTGGGCACGCTCGGGCGCGGCGCAGACAAGGAGGCTTGCCGCAAGCACGGCTTGAAACAGGGAAGATCGGAACGCAAACATGACGATGTTCCCCCTTGGCCCGAACACATAATACTATGACTCGATGTCGATCAGAACAAGCCGGCGGTCATTGGCATAGGCGCTCAATACGCCACGCAGTAGTTGAGTCGAATCGTGCAGTCGTGCGCGATCTCGGAACAGGACGCCAGGGCTGCGACCTGGGCTTGGGAACCGGTGCCGCTGGTCGCCCAGCCGTAGGCCACCGCGCCATCGCTGTCCGTGCCACCCGCGACGGTGCCGCAGGGCGAGTCCTCGTCCAGATACATCCGAGCCGTGCAGGTGCCGGAATGGCCCTGATTGCAGACCTCGATGGCTCGGGCCTCGGCCTCAGCGTAAGAGGCGCGGCCCGTGCTGATTCCGGTGAGCAAGCCGTCGCCGGACTCGCCGATGGCGATGGCGCCGTATTCGCGCGACGGAAGGGCCGCCTTGGCGGCGCCGGTGGTCGTGCCGCCACGTCCTGTGGCGGACTGGGCGGGGGCGGCGCCGGCATATTTCGTCACACAGCTTTCCAGGGACGGGAAGGCCTGCCCGCTATCGGTCAGCATCGCCGCGTATGTCCATGTCTTTGCTTGGCCGTCGGTTCCCCGGCCGTCGAGAATCAAGGAAAGACGGCTGCCCAACATGAGGGCCGACCCAACCTCGCTGATCGGTCCCAGATTAGCTTAGAGGACAAGCCAGTCGGCCATCCACAGGGCCTCCTCGTCGACCCTCATGGTGACGGAGGTGAGACGCCGGCCGTCGATCCCGGCAGTCAGGTTGGGATCGAAATCGATATCCATGCCCTCGGGTTCCTCGATCTCGACTTCGAGAATCCGCTTGGCGTCGAGATAGAAAGTAGTTTCCCACCCTTCGGGAAACGTGGCGTGCAGATAGCAATGGCTATAGGTGCCGTCGTCATCGAAATATGCGCCGCCGGCCCAGATCGTTCCCGCTTGGAATTGGTCGCGGGTTTCGGCTTTCACGGGGTCTTTCGCGGCGAAAAAAACCGTACAGGCCGTTAGCGCGGCGCAGAGGATTGAAAATCGGCATGCGAGCATGGGTATGTCCCCCTCGGCCGGAACATAAAATGTTAGGACAAGCCGGCGGCGCCGCGCAATCGAATTTGCGGGTCGCGTCCGGGCTCATCTTCCGGTGCGGCGGAGGCGAAGCGCTCTGAAAACCCGCCCGTCCAGCACGGCCAGGCCGAGCAGAATCGTCGCCATGCCGAGGGCCGCACCGGCGGTCAACCGCTCGTCCAGCACGGCCCAGCCCATCAGCACGGCGCTGGGCGGGATCAGGAAGGTGACGAGCAGGAGGTTGGTCGCCCCGGCCCGCGCCAGCACCCGGAAGTAGATCAGGTAGCCGGCCGCCGTCGAGATCACGGCCAGGGCGGCGAGAGCGGCCAGGACACCGGCGGGAGGGAGGGCGGTCGGCACGCCTTCGAGAACCAGGGCGGTGGGGATCATGACGAGGCTGGAGCCGCAGAGCATCCCACAGGCGGCCACGGCGCTGGGCATGGCGGCGAAGCGCCGACCGAAGACCCCGGCGAAGGCATAGTACAGGGAGGCCGCGACGACGGCGATCTGGCCGAGGATGGAGCCGGTCAAGCCGCCCAAAGCATCGGGCCCGATCATCGCGACGACTCCGGCGAAACCGATGGCGATGCCGAAGCCCTTGCGCGCGCTCAGCCGTTCGTCGCTCGTCAGGGCATGGGCGACGAGCACCGTGAAGAAGGGGGTCGTCGCGTTGAGGATGGCGGCCAGCCCGGCATCGATATGGCCCTGGCCCCAGGTGATCAGGCTGAAGGGCAGGGCGTTGTTGAGCATGCCCATGGCGAGGAAGGCGAACCAGGCGCGCGGTGCGCGCGGCAGGGCAAGGCCGGCGATGCGCAGCCAGATGAGCAGGGTGAGGGCGGCGAGGGAAACCCGCGCGGCGACGACCGTGAAGGGGCCGAGGGCGACGAGCGCCAGTTCGACGAACAGGAAGCTGCCGCCCCAGAGAACGGAAAGAATGCCGATCAAACCCCATTCCGCCGGGCCCATGCGAAGCTGCGTCACAAAATGTTCCTCACGCTGGTTTCGTGGAACCCTTATGGCCGCTGAAGGATGCCGACGCTATCCGGCGCTTGCGCCCGAACTTGGGTCGCGGGGCGGAGACCGGGAGGCTAGGATATGGGCAAGACCGCTTTGGAGCCGGGGGAAGAACAAGGCATGCAGCTGCAACGGCGGATTGGCCTTGTCGGCCTGACCTTTATCGCGTTGAGCGGGATGCTCGGCTCGGGTTGGCTCTTCGCACCCCATCTGGTGGCCCAGCAGGCCGGCCCGGCGGCGCTCGTGTCCTGGATCATCGGCGGCGCGGTGATGCTGCTCCTCGCCCTGACCTTCGCCGAGGTGACGGCGATGCTGCCGGTCGCCGGCGGGCTCGCCCGCGTTCCCTATTTCAGCCACGGGCCCCTGGCCGGTGTCGCGATGGGCTGGACCGCCTGGGTGGGCTATGCCACGACGGCGCCGATCGAGGTGCTGGCAATGATGCGCTATATCGACAGCTACCTGCCCTTCGTTCATGAACCCGGCAGCCAGAGCCTGACCCCGGCCGGCCAGGCTTTCGTCATCGCGCTCCTGGCGGTGATGGTGTTGATCAATGCCTGGGGGGTGGCCTTCTTCGCGCGGATCAACACGGGGATCACCTGGCTCAAGCTGGCCGTGCCCCTGGTCGTCGCCGGGGCCATTCTGACCGTGCAGTTCGAGGGCGCGAATCTCGCGACCCCGTCCTTCAGCCCGGGCGGCTGGGTCGGCATCCTCGGCGGGGTTTCGACGGGCGGGGTGATCTTCGCCTTCATCGGATTTCGGCACGCCATCGACATGGCGGGCGAGACGCGCAATCCCCAGCGCGCCATTCCCCTCGCCCTGATCGGCTCGGTGGTGCTCTGCCTGGGTATCTACGGCTTGGCGCAGCTGGCCTATCTGGGCGGGGTGCCGGCCGACCAGCTGTCGCGAGGCTGGGCCGAAATATCCTTCGATCACGATTACGGCCCCTTTGCCGCGATCGGCATCGGGCTCGGCATGACCTGGCTCATCGCGGTGATCTTCGCCGGCGCGGTCGTGGCGCCTTTCGGCGGTGGCTTGGTTTCGACCGCGTCGAACGCCCGCCTGGCCCTGGCCCTGGGCCAGGGCGGATTGTTTCCCCGCGCCATCGCGGCCCTGTCGCCGCGCGGCGTGCCGCTGAACGGTTTGCTCTTCAACCTGGCGGTTGGCGCGGTCATGGTGCTGGTCATGAGCTTCGAGGCACTGGTCACCCTCAACGGCGCGGCCATCGTCCTGTCCTTCCTGGCCGGACCGGTCGCCCTGGTCGCCCTGCGCCGCCAGGCGCCGGAACAGCCGCGTCTGTTCCGTCTGCCGATGGCGGACGCGCTGTCCGCCGCCGCTTTCGTCGGGGCGACCTGGACGCTCTATTGGAGCGGCTGGAACACGACCTGGGTTCTCCTGACCGCCTTGGCGGTCGGCATGGCCCTCTTCCTGGTCATGCGCCTCCGCGCCGGGGGCGGCGAGCGGCTGGAGTTCCGGCATATCGCCTGGCTTCCGACCTTCATGGGAGGCTTGGCGGTCCTGTCCTATCTGGGCAATTTCGGGGGCGGATTGGGCGTGATTCCCTTTGGCTGGGATATCGTCGCCGGCGCCGTCCTGGGACTCCTGTCCTTCGTTCATGCTTTTCGCGCACGCCTGCCGGCCGATGCCGTGGCGAGCGAATTGCGCGGCGCGCGGGCCGTCCTGGCGTGAGCAAACCTCCCCATGACTCGCGAAAGAGCCCGGACAATGCCGCCAACCCGCTGATCTGGTCGGCCGCGATGCCGGTCGCCTTCGTCCTGTTGTGGACGACGGGTTTCACCGGCACCCGGCTCGGCTTGCCCTATGTCGAGCCCGCGACCTTCCTGGGCCTGCGCTTCAGTCTCGCGGCTCTGTTCATGCTGCTGGTCGCCCTGGCGTTTCGCGCGCCCTGGCCCAAGGAGAAGGGCGCGATCTGGCGCACGGCGGTGACTGGGCTGCTGATGCACGGCGCCTATCTGGGTTTCGCCTATTTCGCGATGGCGCGCATGCCGGTCGCTCTGGTCGCGCTGATCGCCTCGCTCCAGCCGCTCCTGACCGCGACCCTGGTCGGCCGCTTCCTGGGCGAGCGGGTGACGCGGCGCATGTGGGCCGGTTTCCTGCTCGGCTTCGTGGGTGTTGCCCTGGTCGTCCTGCGAGAACTCGACCCCTTTGCCGTGCAGGCGCAGTTCGAGGGCCTGATCTTCTCGGTCCTCTGCCTGCTCGCCATCACCCTTGGCACCCTGTGGCAGAAGAAACACGGTCAGGCGATGGACATGCGCACGGGACAGACGATCCAACTCGGTGCGGCGGCGGTGGCCGTTACCGTCGTCGCGCTGCTGGTCGAGGACAACCATGTCGATTGGACCTGGACCTTCGCCGGTGCGCTCGGCTGGCTGACCCTGGGCATGTCGGTCGGCACCTTCAGCCTGCTCTATCATCTGATCCGGCGCGACTCGGCGGCCCGGGTCGCCAGCCTGTTCTATCTGGTGCCCGGCGTGACGGCGGTGGAAGCCTATTTCATGTTCGGGGATACATTGAGCGTTACCGCCATCCTGGGCATGGCCCTGGCGGCATTCGGCGTCGCCCTGGTCATTCGACCGGCGCGGGCGGCACGCGAGTCATGAGCAGTTAGGGAGAGACATGTGACCACGACCATCGAAATTTCGTTGGAACCGCTGACCCATGAGGCTTTCGCGCCCTACGGCATGATCGTGGGCGAATTGCCCAAGACGCCGGATTGGGAACGGCCGGGCCTGGATGCGTGGAAGATGCGGTTCGATGCTGAGGGGCGGACCGAGCTGCGCATCATGCGCTATCACCGCCAGCCGCCGGAATTCTTCACGATGGAGCGGCATGTGACGGTGACCGAAAGCCGCATGCCGCTGGGCGGTGCGCGCGCGATCACGGTGGTCGCCCCTGTGACCGATAACCGCGATCCGGACGCCTATCCGGCGCCCGGCACGGCACGGGCCTTTCTGCTGGACGGCACCCAGGGTCTGATGCTCTGGCGTGGCACCTGGCATGCCCTCGACTGCTTCACTCTCGGTCAGGATTCCAGCGATTTCGCTTTCATCAGCGAGGTCGAGACCGAGGACGAAATCGAAATGTCCACGGAGGCAATGAGCCGCGAGCGCACCCAGATCGTGAACTATCTTGAGGTCATGGACACGCGCTTCAAGGTCGTCGATCCGAAAGGCCTGGCACTGCCCGACAGGATTTAGGTGAATCCCGCCGGGGCGATTGGCACAACCTATCCCGCTAGCCCGCCTCCTGTTCGGCGCGGACCCGGCGCGCGCGCCGCGACATCATGTTGAGCGATTCGACCAGGGCCGAGAAGGCCATGGCGGCATAGATATAACCCTTGGGCACATGCACGCCGAAGCCATCGGCGATCAGGATCATGCCGATCATCAACAGGAAGCCAAGGGCCAGCATGACGACGGTCGGGTTGCCCTCGATGAAACGGGCGAGCGGGCCGGAGGCGAAAAGCATCGCGCCGACCGCGACGACGACGGCGACGACCATGATCGGGATATGCGGCGTCATGCCGACCGCGGTGACGATGCTGTCGATCGAGAAGACGAGGTCGAGCAGGATAATCTGGGTGACCGCCGCCGTGAATCCGATTGTCACGGCATTGGCCGCGATATCGCCGTCTTCCGGCCCCGGATCGACGCTGTTGTGAATCTCCCGCGTGGCCTTCCAGACCAGGAACAGGCCGCCCGCGATCAGGATCAGGTCGCGGATGGAGAAGGCGTTGTCGAAGGCGGTGAAGACAGGCTCGGTCAATCGCATGATCCAGGCGATCGTCGCGAGCAGCCCCAGGCGCATGATCAGCGCCAGGCCGATGCCGATCCGCCTCGCCGAGGCGCGCCGTTCCGGCGGCAGCTTGTTCGTGAAGATCGAGATGAAGATAAGGTTGTCGATGCCGAGCACGACCTCCATCACGATCAGGGTGACGAGGGCGGCCCAGGCGTTCGGGTCGGCGATCAGAGCGGGAATGGTATCCACGGTTTCAGCCTTCGGAGGTGAATGCGTCCGGTGGGAGGTGCGTAGCGCATATGGTGAGGCGCACCCCTTTCGTCCAGGCCCGAAGCCCGCTCCCGTGTATTGATCCCGGCCAGTGAAATTTCACTGAATTCGAATATTCGAACGGAATTTGAATTATTGATTCGAATTGGCATCTGCCGTAAGCTTCGATGATCGGTTGGCCTTGCGGGGAAGATCCATGGCGAAGCCCTTGCTCCAAAAGGCCGCCCCTTGGCAGGAATCGTCGATTGCTCGAAACGATTCACGATTGGCGCGAGGCCGGGCCTTGACCCGCTCCCCCAGTGCTGCACGACCGACTCCTCGTGCCGCGACCCGTGTGCTGAACGTCCTTCAGGCCCTGGCCATGGAGCCGGGGGGCATGACCCTCACGGAACTGAGCGACGCCGCGCGCATCCCCAAGAGCAGCGCCTTGGCCCTCGCCCGGACCCTGGCCGATAGCGGGTTTCTCAGCGTGTTGAACGGCACCTATCTGATCGGGCCGGAAGCCATGAAGCTGGCGTCGTCGATCGCGGCGCGCCGGCGCTTTCCGGATATCGCGACCCCGGCGGTGCGGGCGCTGGCCGAGGCGACGGGCGAGAGCGCCCTGCTGGCCGAACTCGCCTCGGACGCGCCGGAGGCCGTCTATGTCCACAAGGCCGAAAGCGAGAATCCGCTGCGCTTCATCGTTCAGATCGGGACACGGGAGCCGCTCTATTCCTCGGCGGTTGGGCGGGCGCTCCTCGCCTTCAAGCCACGGCCGTGGATCGATGCCTATCTGCGGGACGTCGCCCTGGTGCCTCTGACACCCAGCACGGTGACGTCGAAAAAGGCATTGCGCGAGATATTGGGCAAGGTTCGCCGTGACGGCGTCGCGGTTTCGATGGAGGAGACGATCGAAGGGGTTGCGGGCATCGCATCGCCGATCTTCGACGAGCGGCACGAGGTCGTGGCCAGTCTGGTCGTCGGGGCACCCGTCTCACGCGTGGCCGGTCGGATCGATCCGATCGCCGCACGGGTTCTCGATGCAGCCCGCACGATCTCGGGCCTGATGGGAGATGCCGGTGCCGGCGAGCGGCGATGAACCCACCGTTTCCATTGCGGCTTCCGGGCCGTTTTTACCGGCGACCGATGGCGATAGGATTTGGCCTGAAACCCTGGCTTCGGCCGGGCTTTTGAAAGGAGGGAGGACGGCATGACCTGCAACGGAGTGCTCGATATCGAATGGACGGACGAACAGCGTCGCGCCTATGACGAGGACGGAATCCTGATCGTCGACAAGCTGGTCGAACCGGATTTCGCGGAGACCTTGCGCGAGCGATTCGCGCCCATTTTCGCCGGGAAATTCGAGACCGGCACGACGCCGGATCATTTTCCGACCAAATTCGCCGAGGGCGACAACACGCCGGCGACCCGCTGGATGGCCAACCCCTGGCGTGCGGATCATACCCTGGCGAATTTTGCGCTCCATGCCGGAATCGGCAAGCAGATCGCGACCCTCTCGGAGTGGAGCGGCGCGCGCATGCTACAGAACAACATCCATTGGAAGCCGCCCGGCGCGCCCGAATTGTCGATGCATCAGGATTCGAGCTATCACCAATGGTGCGTGCCCTCGGACCTCTGCACCTGCTGGGTTGCCTTGACCGACACCACGGCAGTGGGCGGAACACTGCGTTTCGTGCGCGGTTCCCATAAATGGCCGCGTCTCGACATGGCGGAATACAAGGAGCGGATCGACGCGCTGCAGCAGGACTTCAAGCGCTTCCTCGATCCCGAGGATTTCGACACCTTCGTCATGGTCTCGGCCGAGTTCGCAGGGGTCGAACCGGAAATCATCCAGGTCGAGGTGCCGAAGGGTGGGGGCTCGTTCCATCATGGCTGGATGTGGCACGGCTCGGACCGCAACCGGTCCGACAAGCATCGCCAGTCCATCAGTACCCATTGCATCCGGCCCGAGACGCATTTCCATCCGACCGAAGCGGCCAACACCTGGGGCCGCTACAAGCGCTTCGACACCACGGACATGGACGAGGCGCATTTCCCCATCCTGTGGGGCCGCGACGGCTACCGCACACCGGGCCTGGACGACTACATGCGCGCCGGATCGGGAGCCAAGCTTGCGGCCTAGCCCGGTGGGTTCGGGTTTAGGCGGGAAAGAGGGGCCGCTCCAGGCGTCGTTGTGGTGGGAAACCGCGCGGGCCGGGCCCGAGACCGGTCGGCTGGCGGGTGAGCTAACCACCGATGTTGCGGTGATCGGCGCAGGCTTTACCGGCCTTTCCACCGCCCTCCATCTGGCGGAAATGGGCGCTTCCGTCGTGGTCGTCGAGGCCGGCGCGATCGGTGAGGGAGCATCGGGCCGGAATGCCGGCCATATCTCGCCGTCCTTGCGACATGGCGGGCCGGAGAAGCTGGCCCGGACCCGGGGGCGGGAGGGCGCGGAACGGCTGGTCCGCTTTCAGGTCGGGGCCGCCGATTTGGTCTTTGAACGGATCACGCGCCACGCCATGGATTGCGGCGCACGACGCAAGGGCCGGCTTCAACTCGCCCATACGCCGGCCGCCTTCGACTCGCTGGCCGGCCTCGCGGACGAATATGCCGCTTGGGGCTTGGACGGGATTCTGCTCGACCGCGACTCGGCTCGGTCCGCCAGCGGTTCGGAACGCTATTTCGGGGCATGGCGAATCGCCAGCGCCGGTGTCGTCAATCCCCTGGCCTATGCGCGCGGGCTGGCCCGTGCAGCGATGGAGGCGGGGGCGACGGTCCTGACGGACTCGCCGATCGCGGGCATCCGCCGCACGGCCGCCGGTTGGCGGGCGGAGGGCGCGGCGGGGGCGGGTACCGCCGCTCGGATGGT
>JAQCGR010000310.1 GCA_027619995.1 Pseudomonadota bacterium
GTGCCGATACCACCGCCGGCGGCCAGACGCCTGCAGGCCTTGCAGGCCTGCAGGCGTCCTTGTCCAAGGTCCGTGACGTCAGGAGATCGAAGCTTTCTTTTCTTGATGCCACCAGTTACAAAGGATGTACTATTAATAAGTATACGAATAATATGTTATTTAAACTGTATATTTCATAATATACCCTGCAAAAACCTGTAGAGAATATCTATTATTCATTTAAAATTATCGCGGAAATATACGTATGTATAACATTTTAGGCGTATGGTCGCATATACGCTTGGAGAGGTTGTGTGAACAACTCATTAAAACAATTAATACTAAGTATGCGGTTGGCCGCGCCCAAGGCCGCAGCGTATTTTCGGAGGCCCGGGACGATGTCCCAGAGCGAAGCGCGGGTCTTAACGACCGGCCGGTACACACCGGTGATGGACGATGCGGCCCGGCGTCTTGCCGATCTGGCCCATAGCATCCCGGGCGATATTTACCGGCGCGTCCTGTCGCCGGACGGCGAAATCTTCTATTCCGACGTGGCGGGCAAGTCCGAGTATCTCTACGGCGTCGACGCGGAGACCGTCGTCGCGCGTCCTGGGGCTTTCGTCGACGCCTTGCACCCCGAGGACCGGGACCTTGGCGCCGAGCGGTCCATGAATCGGCCCGGCTCCTGGCGCCCTTCGATATGGAATTGCGCGTCGTCCGGGCGGACGGCTCACAGCGCTGGGTCCGCTCGATCGCGACGCCGCATGCCGAGCCCGACGGCTCCGTCATCTGGGATGGGCTGACCTTCGAAATCACTGCGCAGAAGGAAGCCGAGCGGGCCCTCCTCGAGGAACGCGAACGGCTCGACGCCATCGCGCGCAACCTGCCGGGCACGATCTTCACCCGTGTCCGCCATCCGGACGGGCGTGTCGAATACCCTTACGTCAGCGACGGCCTCATCAAGCTTCTCGGTTGGTCGGGAGAAGAGGCGCGGATCGATTCGAACCTTCTGGTCGATGCGACGCACCCCGTCGACCGCGACACCTGGCAGGATGCCTATGAACGCTCCGCCCGAACCTTGGAGCAATGCGTCTTCGAGCGGCGAATGTATACCCGAACGCGCGACCTCATCTGGGTGCGCAGCATCGCCCAGCCGCGCCGCTTGACCGACGGCACGATCATCTGGGACGGCATTTCCCTCGACGCCACCGAAGAGCATGTGGCGAAGGCGGCATTGAGCCAGACCCAGGACCGCTTGATCGAAGCCATAGAAAGCGTCGCCGAGGGCTTCGCCCTGTTTGACGAGAACGACCGGCTCGTGCTGTCCAACGAGCCCTACCGGCGGATGTTCGGAGCGGCCAGGGAATTGATGGAGAAGGGCGCGACCTTCGAGGAGATCGTTCGCCGCTCGGTCGAGGACGGCCATATCGCCGATGCCGCCGGCAAGCCGGACCAATGGATCGCCGAGCGGGTCAGAGCCCATCGCAATCCCACCGGCCCGTTCGAGCAGGCCCTGTCCGACGGACGGGTTATTCGGGTCACCGAACATCGTACCGCGTCGAACGGCATCGCCGGCCTGCGCATGGACGTGACCGAGATCAAGACCCGCGAGGCGGAACTTGTCAGACGGACCGGCTATCTCCGTGCCGTGCTCGAGCACATGCATCAGGGAATCGTTCTGTACGACACCGATCTGTCGATCGTGCTGGCCAATGACACATGGGCCGAGATGCTCGAGCTCCCGCCCGAGCAAGGATTGCCAGGCCAGCCCTATGAAGCGCTGCTGCGCTATCTCGTCAGGCGCGGCGATTTTGGTGGCTCGCGCGGCGAGGACGAACTCGTCGCAGATTGGCTGGACCGCGCCCGTGATCCCGACCCGCTGCATTACAGCTGGCGAACGCCGAAGGGTCTGAGCCTGGCCATCGTGCGCAATCCGATGCCGGGCGGCGGCTTCGTCACCACCTTGACCGACGTGACCGATGCCGAGCAGGCGGCGATGGAACTGCGCACCAAGGAAGCGCAGCTGCGCAGCATCATGGACCACATCGTCGACGGCATTCTTACCGTCGGCGACAACGGCGCGATCCGCTCCGCCAATCCGGCGGCATCGCGCATTTTCGGCTATGGCCCGGAGGAAATCGTCGGCATGCAAGTGCGCGATCTTCTGCCGGTGCAATACAGCACTGGCCAGGAGCCGAGCGCACCGCGAGGCCAGGCGCTCGGCACCGCGATCTCGCCGCGCGAGGTCGTCGGCCGCCGCAAGGACGGTTCGCAATTCTCCCTCGATCTTGGAATCAGCCTCGCGCCCGTCGGCGAAGAGGAGGTGACCGTCCTCCTGATCTACGATCTGACCGAGGACAAGGAGCTGCGAGCGCAGCTTTTTCAGGCCTCGAAGCTGAGCACCCTGGGCGAAATGGCGGCAGGCATGGCCCACGAACTTAACCAGCCGCTCAGCGTCATCTCGATGGCGGCGGAGAACGCCGCGCTCGACATCGAGGACGGTGTAACGGATCCGGACGGCCTGCGGCGGCGCTTCGACTCCATCCATACCCAGGCCCAGCGCATGGGCGAAATCATCCGTCATATGCGCATTTTCGCCCGGCGCGACCGCTTGAGCCCCGAGCAGTTCGACCCGAGCCAGGCGACCCGGCAGGCCGCTTCCATGGTCGCCGAACAGATGACCCTCGACCGCGTCGATCTGCGTCTCTCGACCCCGGATTCGGCGCCCCATGTCCTCGGCCATCCGATCCGCCTCGAACAGGCCGTCGTGAATCTGGTCCGCAACGCCCATGACGCGATCAATTCCAGGGCGCCTGGGGAGGATGGCCCCGGCCCGCGGCGGGTCACCTTGGCCCTGGCGGTGCAGGCGGAGGACCACAAGGTCGCGATCACGGTCGACGACACAGGCGGCGGCATTCCGGCCGATGTTCTGCCGCAGCTCTTCGACCCCTTCTACACGACGAAGGAACCGGGAATGGGCACCGGGCTCGGCCTTTCGGTCGCCTACGGCATCGTGGCGGAGATGGGAGGCACGCTCCGCGCGGACAATATCGAGGGCGGGGCGCGGTTCACGATCCTGCTGCCAACGGTCATAGGCGACGGGGCCGAAGACGGAAAGGCCGAGCAATGACAGCCCGTATCCTGATGGTCGAAGACGAGATCGCCGTCGCCAACGAGCTGTCACAGTTTCTCATTCGCCGCGGCTACCAGGTAACGCCCGCAGGCGACGGCAACGAAGCGATGGCGCAGCTCGCCACCGGCAGCTTCGATCTAATCATCACCGATATCCGGATGCCCGGCCTCGACGGGCGCGGCCTGATCGAAAAGCTCGAAACTAACGCCGCTTCGCCGCCGATCATCGTCGTGACCGGCCAGATCGATTATGAACCCGGCGCAAACGGCGCGGCGCCACCGACCGTTCTGCGCAAGCCGGTCAGCTTGCGCGAACTCGACAGGACCATCCTTGTCATGTTGCACGACCCGGAAAGCGAGGGTGACGAAGATGAGCATTGACTATGCGGCGAGGTCGAAGCCGGAGCGCAGCCTGCTTCTGGTCGATGACGAACCCGGCATCCTGGAAGAGATGGCCGCCTTCTTCCGCAAGCGCGGCTTTGTCGTCTATACCGAAAACAACGCTTCTTCGGCCTTCGAGACCCTGAAGGAACACCGCCCGCTCGTCGCCGTGGTCGATGTCAACATGCCGGGCTTCACCGGCATCGATCTGGCGACCTTCGCGCGCGAGTTGGAATTTCGCCCGCATATTATCCTGATGTCCGGCAATCCGGATTGGGTCGCCGAGGCGAACCAGTCCGACCTGGGCGATATCGTTTTCGCCGTGGTCGACAAGCCCATGCCGCTCGTTGCCCTCCAGCAGTTCGTGCAGCGGGCCATGGTCCGCAACTGGCTCAAATAACGGCGCCGGACTCCTCCGACCGACGCCGCGTCGGGCCCGGCGGCACCCCATCCGCCGGGC
>JAQCGR010000311.1 GCA_027619995.1 Pseudomonadota bacterium
GGTGGATGCGGCTTTCCTGAAGGCGTTCGATCCCCAGGCCATCATCCTCTCCGGCGGCCCGGCCTCGGTGATCGGCGAGGACACGCCGCGCGCGCCCCAGGCGGTCTTCGAGGCGGGCAGGCCGGTGCTCGGCATCTGCTACGGCCAGATGACCATGGCGGCGCAGCTCGGCGGGCGGGTCGAGACCTCGACTCACCGGGAATTCGGCCGCGCCTTCGTCGATGTGCTAGAGGACAGCCCGCTGTTCGAGGGCGTCTGGCCCCAGGGCTCGCGCGACCAGGTCTGGATGAGCCATGGCGACCGGGTGATCGATCTGCCCGCCGGCTTCCGCACCATCGGCGTGTCCGAGAACGCGCCCTTCGCCGCCATCGCCGACGAGAGCCGTCGCTTCTACGGGCTGATGTTCCATCCCGAGGTGATGCACACACCCAAGGGCGCGGCGCTGATCGCCAATTTCGTCCATCGCATCGCCGGCTGCACCGCCGATTGGACCATGACCGCCTTCAAGGACCGGGCGATCGCCGAAGTGCGCGCCCAGGTCGGCGAGGGCAAGGTGATCTGCGGCCTGTCCGGCGGCGTTGATTCCTCCGTCGTCGCGGTCTTGCTGCATGAGGCGATCGGCGACCAGCTGACCTGCGTCTTCGTCGATCACGGCCTGATGCGCCAGGACGAGGCGGCGCAGGTCGTGGACCTGTTCCGCGACCATTACAACATCCCGCTCGTCCATCGCGATGCCGAGGAGATGTTCCTCGGCAAGCTGGAGGGCGTCGAGGACCCGGAGAAAAAACGCAAGATCATCGGCGCGACCTTCATCGACGTCTTCGAGGAGGAGGCCAAGCGCATCGGCGGGGCCGAATTCCTCGCCCAGGGCACGCTCTATCCCGATGTGATCGAAAGCGTGTCCTTCACCGGCGGGCCGAGCGTGACGATCAAGTCGCACCACAATGTCGGCGGCTTGCCCGAACGCATGAACATGAAGCTGGTCGAGCCGCTGCGCGAATTGTTCAAGGACGAGGTGCGCGTGCTGGGCCGCGAATTGGGCCTGCCCGACTCCTTCGTCGGCCGCCATCCCTTCCCCGGCCCGGGCCTGGCGATCCGGGTGCCCGGCGCCATCTCGCGCGAGAAGCTGGAAATCCTGCGCCAGGCCGATGCGGTCTATCTGGACGAGATCCGCAAGGCCGGGCTCTACGACGCGATCTGGCAGGCCTTCGCCGTGCTGCTGCCCGTGCGCACGGTCGGGGTGATGGGCGACGCCCGGACCTACGACCATGTCTGTGCCCTGCGCGCCGTGACCTCGACCGACGGCATGACCGCCGACTATTACCCCTTCGACCACGAATTCCTGGGCCGCACCGCGACCCGCATCATCAACGAGGTCAAGGGCATCAACCGCGTGGTCTACGACGTGACCTCGAAGCCGCCGGGGACGATTGAGTGGGAGTAGGGGGCTACTAGCTTCTAACGAAGGACACCCCGATCGCCTGCCCGCCTAACGCACCAGCAGCACCGGCACATGCACCGTGCGGATCATCGCGGTGGTCGTGCTGCCGACGATCAGGGTGCGGAGCGGGGAGTGGCCGTAGGCGCCCATGACGAGGAGGGTGTCGGGCTTGTTCGCCACCGCCTCGGCGATGACCTCCTCCGGCTTGCCCGGCCGCAGGGCGGTCGTGGAGGGTCTGTCGTCCGGCAAGGTCTGTTGCGCATTCCGGAGGGCGTTGCGGTTTTTGTCGTCGTCCCGGCCGGCCATGACGATATGGACCGGCAGATCCTTGAACAGGGGCGAGTGCAGGATGCGGTCCAGGGCGCGGTCCGCGGGTTTGCTCGCGTCATAGGCCAGCACGATCGAACTCGGGTCCACGATCCTGCGCGAGGCGATCAGCACGGGTTTGGTGCTGGCGCGCACGACGCGCTCGATCTTGGAGCCGACATGGTCGGTGGCGAATTCATGGCTCGCGCCGCGCTTGCCGATGACGACGGCGCGGGCATCGGCTTCGCGCTCCAGGATGGTCTCGACGATCCCGCCGTGACGGTGGAGCGGGATGACGCCGGTCGCGCCGGCTTCCTTCAAGCGCTCCGACGCGGTCGCCAGCAGGACGCGGCCGCGTTCGATCTGAAGATGCGCATCGGCCTCCTCGAGGCGAGTCAGTTCCGCCAGCAGATCGGTCTTGGCGCCCAGGCCGATGGCGCCGCTATGGTCGTGACGGCCCGCGACGGCGCTTTTGCGTTGCACGACGTGGAGCAGCTCGACGGGCAGGTCGAGGCGTTTCGACGCCCAGGCGGCAAGATCGCAGACGCTGGCCGTATAGGCCGAGGCGTCGATGCAGGCGAGCACATGCTTCATGGCGTCTCTCCTCACAATTCGTTCTGGGCGTGCTGGGCGTTCAGGGCTGCGCTTCCGTAGCCGGCTTGTCGTGAACGGCATAGAGCTCGACCATCGATGCGCTGGCGTCGTTGAGGCCAAGGACGTCGACGGCGGTGCCTTCGCGGCGGAACTTCAGGATCGCCTTGTCCAGGGTGCCGATCGCCGAGATGTCCCAGAAATGCGCGGCGCTGACATCGAACACGACGCGGTCGAGGACCTCCTTATAGTCGAAGGCGCCCGTGAAACTGTCGGTCGAGGCGAAAAACACCTGACCGGCGACGCGGTAGGTCCGCGTGTTGCCATCGCGAGAAAGCTCGGACTCGACCGTGAAGAGCTGCTTGACCTTGCCGGCGAAGAACAGGCCGGACAGGAGGACGCCGGCGAGAACGCCCTGCGCGAGATCGTGGGTCCAGACGACGATCACGACGGTGACGATCATCACCACCGAGGACTGCCAGGGGTGATGGCGGATATCGCGGATCGAGCGCCAGCTGAAGGTGCCGATCGACACCATGATCATGACGGCGACCAATGCAGGCATCGGGATCTGCACGACCAAGGGCCGAAGCACGACGATCAGGAACAGCAGGAAGAGGCCGGAGACCATCGTCGACAGGCGGGTCGAGCCGCCCGATTTCACGTTGATGACCGACTGTCCGATCATCGCGCAGCCGCCCATGCCGCCGAGGAAGCCGGTGACGAAATTGGCGATGCCCTGTCCCTTCATCTCGCGGCGCTTGTTGGAGCCGGAATCGGTCAGATCGTCCACGATCTGCGCCGTCATCATCGATTCCAGCAGGCCGACGGCCGCCATGGTCAGCGAATAGGGCAGGATGATCTGCAGGGTGTCGAGGGTCAGCGGAATGTTCGGGATGAGGAAGACGGGGAGCGAATCGGGAAGTTCGCCCATATCGCCGACCGTGTTGACGTCCAACCCGCCATAGATCGCGATGATCGTCAGGATCACGATCGCCACCAGCGGGGAGGGCACGGCCTTGGTGAGGTGGGGGAAGAGATAGATGATCGCGAGGCCGCCGGCGACCATGACATAGGTGACCCAGGTGACGTCGATCAGTTGCGGCAGTTGCGCGACGAAAATCAGGATGGCCAGGGCATTGACGAAGCCCGTGATCACCGAGCGCGAGACATATTGCATCAATATATCGAGCCGCAGGAAACCGGCGAGGACCTGGATGACGCCCATCAGGACCGTCGCGGCGAAGAGATATTCCACGCCGTGATCGCGGACGAGCGGCACCACCAGCACCGCGATGGCCGCCGTCGCGGCGGAGATCATGCCGGGACGGCCGCCGACCAGGGCCGTGATGACCGCAATGGAGAAGGAGGCATAGAGGCCGACCCGCGGATCGACGCCCGCGATGATCGAAAAGCCGATGGCCTCCGGTATCAGCGCCAAGGCGACGACGATGCCCGCGAGCAGGTCGGCGCGCGGATTGGCGAGCCATTCGCGTTTAAGCGCGGCGAAAGATGTCATTCAGGAACCTTAAATTGGCTAGAGCATTTTCCGATCACTCTTGGTCATATCCGGCTGCGGCGAAGTAGTTTTGGCATT
>JAQCGR010000312.1 GCA_027619995.1 Pseudomonadota bacterium
AGCATAAGGCCAAGATTTCGGCCATTCGTCGCGGCGACCGCGTGGTCACGGCCGGCGGCCTTATCGGCACCGTCGTGCGTGTGGTCGACGAGAACGAGGTCGTGCTGGAAATCGCCCAGAACACCCGCGTCAGGGCCGTGCGCAGCACGATCGGCGATATCCTGACCAAGGGCGAGCCTGTGGCCGACGACGCCAAGGGCGACAAGTAAGCAGAAGCGCGCCCGCACCTCCCTTTTTCCGGCACACGAACGGTCATGGTCCAATTCCCACGCTGGCAGCGATTCCTGGTTCTGGGCATCTGCGTCCTCGGCCTGCTCTTCACGATCCCCAATTTCGTGAGCAAGCAGGCTCTTGAGCAATTGCCCGGTTGGCTGCCCAGCCAGCAGATCAACCTGGGATTGGATCTACAGGGCGGCGCCCATCTGCTTTATGAGGTCAAGGTCCAGGTCGCCATCGATGAGGATCTGGACGCCCTGGTCGATGCCGTGCGCAGCCAGCTTCGCGGCGCGCGCATCGGATATCAGGGGTTGGGCACGGCCGGGGCCGCGGTGGTCCTGACCTTGCGCGATCCCGCCGAGGAACAGGCCGCCCGCGACCTCCTGCGGGAGTTGGACACCCAGGCGATCCTGTCCGTCGAGGATGGCGTCCGCGTGCGCATGGAATTGCCGGAGGCCTCGCTGCGCGAACGCCGCCAGTCGGTCGTCGAGCAGGCGGTCGAGATCATCCGGCGGCGGATCGACGAATTCGGCCTGCGAGAGTCCACGGTCATCCGTCAAGGCGAGGACAGGGTCCTCGTTCAGATTCCGGGTTTTGACGATCCGAGCCTGCTCGGCCTGGGCGAAACCGCGAAAATGACCTTCCACCTGCTGCATCCGGGCGCGGCCCAGGGCGTGCCCGGCCAGCCGGTGCCCGCGGGCTACGAACTCATGCAGGGCTATGACGGCGACCAGACGGAGGGTGCTCCCGAGGTCTGGTATGTGGTGCGCAAGCGCGTCGAGGTCAGCGGCGATCGTCTGGTCGATGCCTCCACCACCTTCGATCAAGGCCAGCCGGTCGTCACCTTCCGTTTCGACACGGTGGGCGGCAAGCGGTTCGGCGATACCACCGCCGAGCATGTCGGCGAGCGCCTGGCCATCGTGCTCGACGGCAAGGTGATCTCGGCGCCGGTCATCCGCAGCCCGATCCTGGGCGGCAACGGCATCATTTCCGGCAGTTTCACTGTGCAATCGGCGGACAAGCTGGCGATCCAGCTGCGTGCCGGCGCCTTGCCAGCGCCCCTTGTGGTGCTGGAAGAGCGCACGGTCGGCCCCAGCCTGGGTCAGGATTCGATCGAGGCCGGCGAATTGGCCTGCGCCATCGGCTTCCTCGGTGTCATCGTCTTCATGGCGCTGGCCTATGGTCTGTTCGGCGTGATGGCCAATATCGCCCTGATCGTCAATCTGGTCCTCATCATGGGCGCCCTGTCGCTGTTCCAGGCGACCCTGACCCTGCCCGGCATCGCCGGCATCGTGCTGACCATCGGCATGGCGGTCGACGCGAATGTGCTGATCTTCGAGCGCATCCGCGAGGAAGTCCGCAACGGGCGAACGCCGATCTCGGCCATCGACGCCGGCTATCGCCGCGCCATCGGCACGATCATGGACGCCAATATCACCACCTTGATCGCCTCGCTGCTGCTCTTTGGCCTCGGCTCAGGCCCGATCAAGGGCTTCGCGATCACCCTGTCAATCGGCATCGCGACCTCCATGTTCACGGCGATCATGGTGACGCGTTTACTGGTCGTGGTCTGGCTGCGCTGGCGCCGCCCCGAAACGCTGCCGATTTAGAGAGAGCGACGCCATGAAACCCATCGTCCTCTTCCGCCCGAACAGCAAGTTCGACTTCGTCGGCCGTCGCCGTTGGTTCTTCATGCTTTCGGCGCTCCTGATGGTCCTTTCGATCGGCGCCTATATCGATCACGGCCTGAACTACGGCATCGATTTCAAGGGCGGCATCGTGATCGAGATCAAGACCGACGGGCCGGCCGATATGGCCGGGTTGCGGAGCGAGATTTCGGGGCTCGGCCTGGGCGAAGTCACCCTGCAGGAATTCGGCTCGCCCGACGATGTGATGATCCGGATCGAGGCCCAGGAAGGCGGGGAGGGGGCGAACGACATCGCCATCCAGACCGTCCGCAGCGCCCTCGGCGATTCGGTCGATTACCGCCGGGTCGAGAGCGTCGGCCCCAAGGTCGGCGACGAACTGAAACAGGCGGGCATCTACGCGGTTCTCTCGGCCCTCGTCGCCATCCTGCTCTATATCTGGTTCCGCTTCGAATGGCAGTTCGGCGTGGGCGCGATCGTTGCCCTGGCTCATGACGTGATCGCCACGATCGGCGTCTTCTCCGTCCTGGGGATGGAATTCAGCTTGGCCACCGTGGCCGCCGTGCTGACCATCGCCGGCTATTCGATCAACGACACCGTCGTCGTGTTCGATCGCGTGCGCGAGAACATGCGCAAATACAAGAAACTGCCGCTGCTGGAACTGCTCAACCGCAGCGTCAACGAAACCCTGTCGCGCACCGTCGTGACCAGTTTGACGACGTTGATGGCCCTCATCGCGCTCTATGTCTTCGGCGGTCAGATCATCCGAGATTTCGCCTTCGCCATGATCTGGGGCGTGCTGGTCGGCACCTATTCCTCGATCTTCGTCGCCGCGCCGACCCTGATCTATCTGCGGGTGCGGGAAAACGTCTTCGGCAACGAGGACGACGACAAGACAGCGGCTGAGGGCAGCGCCACCCCGTGACCGATATCGGCCCGGCCGTCCCCTCGGATAAGCAGCTTGTTCAGGGCTATGGCGCGGGCCTGTTTCGCATCAGCGGCGAGGCCTACGAAACTTCCATTCTGCTTTTCCCCGACCGGGTGTTGTCCTGGCCGGTCGCCGATTTCTCCGGCGTGACGCTCGAATCGCTTCAGCCGATAATGGACGCGGTCCCTTCGGTCGAACTCGTGCTGCTCGGATGCGGCCCCCGCATGGCCGCCTTACCAGCCGCCTTGCGCGCCGCCCTCAAGGCGAAGGGCATCGGTCTCGAACCCATGGACACCGGCGCAGCCTGCCGGACCTATAACGTGCTGATGGCCGAAGACCGCCGCGTCGCGGCAGCCCTTATCGCGCTGCCTCGGGAATAGGCGCCCAGCCAGAGGGCGCCCCGATATATTTGCGCATTCGGCGCTAGCCTTTCGGCAACGAGATATTGCCCGCATCGTCTATGGGGAAGCCGGTGTTCCAGGCGACTTCCCAGAGATGCCCGTCGGGATCGGCGAAATATCCCGAATAACCGCCCCAGAAGACTGTCTCGGCGGGTTTGACTATGGTGGCGCCCGCCTTTCGCGCCGTCTCGAGCGCCGCATCGACCCCGGCCTTGTCGCGGGCGTTATAGGCCAGCGCAACGCCTCGAAACCCTGTGCCCTCGGCGGGCAGACCGGCATCGGCCGCAAGGGCGTCGCGGCCGTAGAGCCCCAGGATCATGCCGCCCAGCTGGAAGAAGGCGACCGCTTCGTTACTCGGCGGCGAGGCGCACCAGCCGAGGCGTTCGTAGAAGGCCCGGGCGGCGGCGATGTCCTGTACGCCGAGAGTGATCAGGCTCAATCTCTGTTCCATAGCTGTTTCCTTTTTCTTCCGCCGGGGCGTCTTTCTTGTCGCGCGGCGGGCATGCGCGCTTCAGGCCTGTTCCGCTTTCTGCTTCCTCGGCGGGCTTCGATCGAAGTGTCCAGGGCCGCATCCGCGTTTATCGGTGCCGTCACCGCCGGATGACGCGGTCCGCCGGCGCTTCTATCATCCTCGTGGACAATGGGGAGATACTGCAATGATGAAACTAGAGCATTTTCCGATCACTCTTGGTCATATCCGGCTGCGGCGAAGTAGTTTTGGCATTCTGTGGG
>JAQCGR010000313.1 GCA_027619995.1 Pseudomonadota bacterium
CCAATTCCTCGCCGAAATCGACCCAGAGCCGATAGGCGGGCCGCCGCGCCTCGGGAAAGTCCTGGGCGTCGACGATTGTGCCGACGCGAATGTCCACTTTCAGAAAATCGTCGAATCCGATGGTCATGATATCCCCGCTTCCGTCTCGCGCCCGCCCCGCTATCGGTGGCGCGGACGCTAACACCCACCCCGAACCCGCAACAACCCGCAAAGGCGGGCGCGGGCGGTCAAAGAAAAAGGGGCCACCCCATGGGCGGCCCCTTCAACGACAATCCGGCGGTTTCGCCGGGGCGGGCGCGTTACTTCGCGGCCGCGCCATTCTTCTCGAACAGGCCCTTGACCTCGTCCATGCCGGCGGTCATCCGCTTGGCAACGACGTCAACGGTCTTGTCCGTGGTCTCGGCGACCATGCCGCTCATCTCGCGATAGCCGGAGAGGACGGTCTCGAAACCCTCCTTGGCGGAGGAAGCCTGCTTGGCGGCCTTCTCCTCGGGGGTGCCGGTGGTGAAGAGGGCCTGGGCGTCCTTGCCGGCCTTCTCGGCAACGGTGCGGGCAATCTCGCCCTGGCGCATGGCCATCTTCTGGAAGCCCTCGACCGCGAGCTTGTTCGCGGTTGCAACAGCTTCGAAGTTCTTGCGGTGATAGGCCATCAGCGCGTCGAAATCCACGAAGGGCATGCGGAAATCGGACATGACCTTGCTGTAGTCGAAATTGGCGAAGTCGGTGCCGTTCTTGGCCATAGTTGTCTCCATTGAGATCGGGGTGTCAAAAAAATCATTTGCTGCACTGCAACATGTGATTGGGAATATGAGGCTCCCCCCGGTCCGTGTCAATGGATTATTTTGCACTGCAACATAAACTTAAAACACCTTGCCACCGGCCCGTTCACTGGTGGATTCCTTGGCCGCGGACAATGCGCGGACACCGATTCCCGCCGTGTCCAAAGCCCCATGCGCGTCTCGGCGGTCCATCCGTCATGCTCGGCGGCGCCCTTGATCCTCGGTTCCCGGCACGCCCGCGCCTATATTCAGGATGCATGCGATATCGCTCTCCCCTGCGTGCTGTTCTCGTCGGCTTGGCGTTCGCGCTCAGCTTGATCGCGCAGCCCGTCTCGAGTATCTCGGCTCCCGTCGAAGGAGACGGCATCAGTGCCGTTTGCCCGCATTGCGCCGCCGGGGACGAAAGGGGCGACGGTCAGTCCACGAGCGCTTGCCCAGGCCCTTGCGTCACCGCCACCATACAGGCCGCTGCGGTTGTCGCCGATCCGATCTCCGGGAATGGCGACCGCGCAATCGCTCGCCAACGGGCAACCGGCTTGTCCACCGCGCCCGAACCCTTTCCTCCCAAGCCCCCGCTGAACTAGCGACGCCGATTCCGTGCCAGCGTGCCGGACTCGGGTCGAATACCGCACCGAAATATCGGCGGCGGGATGCATCGCCGTCGCGCCCAGATGTACAAATGATCTGTGGCGGTGGGTGTCGTCCGCGTCGCCCAACCAACCCAATCGTAGGATTATGACCATGCGAATATTTCTTATGCTTGCCGCCCTCGGGATCGGCTTTACCGTCACACATCCGGCTTGGGCCGGCGACGCCTCGCGGAAGGTGACCCTTTACAAGGACCCGCAATGCGAGTGTTGCGAGGGATATGCCCGACATCTCCAGACCAACGGATATACAGTGACCGTCGTGCCGACCGGGGAACTCGACGCCATGAACCAGAAGGCCGGCATCCCTGACGAGTTGCAGGGCTGCCATCTGGCCTTCGTCGATGGCTATACGGTGAGTGGCCATGTACCCGTGGCCGCCGTGGATCGGATGCTCAGCGAGCGCCCCGACATCAAGGGCATCACCTTGCCCGGCATGCCTTCGGGCTCCCCGGGCATGGGCGGCCTCAAGAGCGAGCCCTTCACGATCTATGAGATCGGCGCAAGCGAGCCGACGGTCTACGCCGTGGAATGAACCGCCAGCGATTCGAGCACGTCGGGTCGGCCCTCGTCTCCCGGCCGGTTCAGGTTTAGGTCGCTGCCTCCACCGGGCCGTCTTCGGAAGGGGCTGGCCCGGTCGGACGGCACGGCCCCCGCGCCATGAAGCGCATCGCGCCGTCGGCCTGGCGCAGGCGGCGGTCAAGGGCCGCCATGGTGCGGGCTAGGTCCGGGCTGTCGTCGCGCAGCCAGACCCGCAGCACATCGAGATAGATGGCGGCGAGCCCGGTCCGCCGGAGCATACCCCGCAGGCGCGACGCACGGAGATCCGCCGCCTCGAGCAGCCAGTCGATCGAACGCAGGAAGCCGGGGGCGTGGCAGGCGGCCCAGAGAGGGTCGCGGGTCACGTCATGCAGGATGGCCGCGATCGCCGGCTTATGCGGTTCCATGAGGTCCAACCGACGCATGACGGCATCGAACAGGCGGTCGCGCGCGGGTTCGCCCTCGACATCCGCCCCCTCGCCCGCCTCAACGTCTAACAGTGTCGCGCGGTCGAGCCTGCGCGCGTAGCCGGCAAGGATCGCATCCTTGCCCGGAAAGGCATCGTAGAGCTCGGCCAGGCCGATACCGGCCGCGCCGGCGATTTCGCGCAAGCCGAGGCCGCGCCATCCCTTCAGGGCGGCGAGGTCGAGTGCCGCGTCGATGATGCGGTCTTCGGTCGAGTTTTCGGTCGCCATCATTCGGCCCCCTTCGCACTGTCCGCTCTATTGAAGTAGGTCCGCGAAGCGGGCCGAACAAGAGACCCCGCCGGCCGGCCACGGTTCGTCCCGCGGACGCCACGAACCCATTGGCCTTGTCCGGAGCCTGTGCGATGCTTCGCCGTCTTGAAAACACCATGGAACCCAAGCAGTAACGTCGTGATTCGGTACCCCGGACAAGGTCGTGCGATCAAGGGGCGGGAAAGCCGCTTCAGCCTGGCCGCGAACTTCATTCGCGAAGTCCGCCGCCAGCCGATGTTGAGCCGCGAGGAAGAACAGGCCCTCGCAGCGCGCAGCCGCGCGGGCGACGATGCCGCGTCCAATCGTCTGGTCCTCAGCCATCTGCGCTTCGTCATCAAGATCGCGCGCACCTATCGCAGCTTTGGTCTGCCCATGGCCGATCTGGTTCAGGCCGGCACGGTCGGCCTGATCCAGGCTGTGCGCCGCTTCAATCCGGAACGCGACACCCGGCTCTCGACTTATGCCATGTGGTGGATCCGCGCCTCGATTCAGGAGCATGTCGTCCGTTCCTGGTCCGCGGTGCGGGTCAGCACGACGGCGGCCCAGAAGGCCCTGTTTCTGCATCTGCGAAAGTTTCGCGCCGATCTCGCCGATGGCGCCGACGCGCTGGGCGACGAAGTGGCCCAGAACATGTCGCGCCATTTCGGCCTGCCGCTGCGCGATGTCCTTTCCATGGCCGGGCGCGTGGCCCGGTCCGACTGGTCGCTCAACACGCCGGCGGGCGCGCGCGGCGACGGGACGAGTGAGGAATGGCTGGAGCGGGTGCGTGACGACCGCCCCAATCCCGAGGAAGTGGTCGCCCAGGCGAGCGAGGCGCATTTCTTCCGCGCCACCATCGCCCGGGCCATGGAGGCGCTGGACCCGCGCGAACAGGTCATCATCCGCCGCCGCTATATGGACGATGCCAAGACCACCTTCGCGGCCCTGGCCGCCGAACTCGGCCTGTCCAAGGAGCGGGTGCGCCAGCTGGAGGCCATCGCCCTGGACAAGCTGCGCGGCGCCCTGGCGCCCCAGTTCGGCGCGGGCATGGGGATCTGACGAGTACCGCCGATTCCCCCTCGGCGAATCACGATTAATCCAAACAAGAAGGGCCACCCGATTCGGGCGACCCTTCCATTGTCAGACCTAGAGCATTTTCCGATCACTCTTGGTCATATCCGGCTGCGGCGAAGTAGTTTTGGCATTCTGTGGGT
>JAQCGR010000019.1 GCA_027619995.1 Pseudomonadota bacterium
AGCCCCGGGAACGCGCGGTCAAGGCGCGCGACGACCGCGCGCCCTATCATCTGAATCTGGCCGAAGCCTATCGGCTGAGCGGCAAGCCGGCCCGGGCCCTGCGCCATTGCGAACGCGCTCTCGCCCTCGACCCGGGCAATGCCGGCGCGCTCAACAATCTCGCCGGCCTCGCGCTCCAGCTGGGCCGGCCCGACGACGCCGCGACGGCCTATCGTCGCCTGTCCGAGGCCCTGCCCGACCGGGCCGATGGCCCTTTCGGGCTCGGCAATGCGCTCTATGCCGGGGGGCGGAGAGCGGAGGCGATCGAAGCCTATCGCGCCGCCCTCGCGCGCCAGGCCGATCATCCGGGCGCGCTCCTGAACCTGGCCCAACTGCTGGCGGAGAACGGCCAGCCGACGGACGCCATCGATCTGCTAGACGGCGCCCTCGCCCGTCATCCCGAGGCGCCGGAACTCCACTATGCCCGGGGCGCGGCCCTGCGCGCCGCGGGCGATCTGGTGGCGGCGGCCGATGCCTATCGCAGGGCCCTGGAGCTGCGGCCGGATTTCCTGGAAGCGCGCTTCAACTTGGGCGCTGCCCTGCAGGAGGGCGGCAAGCTGGACGCCGCCGCCGATTGCTACGACGCCGTGCTGGCCCTCGCGCCGGACCATGCCCGCGCCCATAACAACCTGGGGACCGTCCATGCCGAGCGCGCCGATCACGAGGCCGCCCAGGCCTGCTATGCGCGCGCCCGCGCGCTGGACCCGGCCGATCCCGAGCCGCTGGTCAATTTCGGCAATTCCTTCACCGAGCAGGGCCGGACCGAGGATGCCGCCGGGGCCTACCGCGCCGCTTTGCGCCTTTCCGAAACCGCCGGCGACTCGGATCGAGGTTCGGGCGGCACCCGCTATCGCCTTGCCACCCTGCTGCCCGTCATCCCCGGCAGCGTCGCGGAAATCGCCGAGGCCCGTGCGCGCTACGCCGCGTCCGTGGAAGAACTGGCCGCCAACCCGCCGCCCCTTGCCGACCCTTTGGTCGAGGTCGGCAAGACCGCCTTCCTGCTGGCCTATCACGGCGAGAACGACCGCGCCCTGCAGCTTCGGTTGGCCGAAGCCTATGCCCGGTCCTGTCCCTCCCTGCTGGAGGCCGCGCCCCATTGCCTGGATTGGCGTGGCCCGGCGGAGGGGCGCATCCGCATCGGCTTCGCCTCGCGCCATCTGCGCGCCCATACCATCGGCCGGCTGATGGCGGAGACCATCCGTCGCCTCGACCGGACACGCTTCCATGTCACCGTCTTCCGTTTTCCCCAGGAAGACGACGACCTCGCCCGTTCCATCGCGGAGAGCGCGGACGAGGCCGTGACCCTGCCGCCCGATCTGGCCGCCATGCGCCGCGCCATCGCCGAGGCGCGGCTCGACGTGCTGCACTATCCCGATATCGGCATGGAGCCGGCGACATACTTCCTGGGCTTCGCCCGGCTGGCCCCGGTGCAATGCGCCTTTTGGGGCCATCCCGACACGACCGGCTTGCCCGGCATCGACTATTTCCTGTCTTCCGCCGCCTTCGAACCCGAGGGTGCGGAGGCCCATTACAGCGAGACCCTGGTCCGCCAGCCCAGCCCGAATCTCTGCTATGCCCGCCCCGAACGGCCGGCCGAGATCCCCTCGCGCGCCGCACTGGATCTGCCGGAGGAAGGCACGCTCTACCTCTGCCCGCAGAGCTTGTTCAAGCTGCGCCCGGAATTCGATGCGGTTCTGCGCCGCATCCTGGAAGGCGACCCGGGGGCCATTTTGGGTCTGCTTGCCGGCGGCAACGCCCATTGGACCGGCCTGCTGCGCGACCGGCTGGCGCGCAACATGGGCGATGCCGCAGAGCGGGTTAGCTTCATCGGCCGCCTGCCCTACGAAGGCTTTCTCGGTCTGCTCGCCGCAGCCGACGTGATGCTCGACACGCCGGTCTTCTGCGGCGGCAACACGACCCTGGAAGGGTTGGCCATGGGCACGCCGATCGTGACCCTGCCCAGCCCTTATCTGCGCGGCCGTCTCTCGGCCGGCTTCTACGCCAAGATGGTCTACGAGGATCTGGTGGCCCGGGACGAGGAGGACTATCTCCGGATCGCTCTGACCCTGGGCACGGACCCCGAGGCCAATGCCGCCGCCCGCGCCCGCATCGCGGAGGCCAGCTCCGTGCTGTTCGACGACGAGCGGCCGGTGCGCGAGCTCGAGGACTTCCTCGTTCAGGCGGTCGAGGCCGCGTCTTCCGCCTCGCGCAGAAAATAGATCAGATCGAGCGACGGGGCGGCGAGACCGGCCTGACTCAGCATGGCATGGGCCTGACCTCGATGATGGGTCTGGTGGTTGAACATATGGCCCAGCACCAGGGGCAGCGGCGTCTTGCCGTCGCCCGCGCTGAAGGTTCGGTATTCGAGGACGGTCAGCATGTCCTCGGGCTTGAGGCCGTCGGCATAGGTGACGATGCCGAGATCCTCGGTCAACCGTTCGGCGCGCAACTCGTCGAACTCCTCGTAGAGAATCTGGTCGAGGCTCGTGACGCCGTGATCGCGGCCCAGAATGCGACCCATCCAGATACGGTCGCCCGCGAGGAGATGGTTCAAGGTGCTATGGAGCGAGCCGAAGAAGACTTTGCGGTCGAGGCGCCGCGCCTCGTCGGGCAGTTCTCCGGCGGCATTGTAGAGCCGGTTATTGGCCCAAAAATTGTAGCGGGCGAAGGTGCGGAAATACTGGACGCCGAGTTCCATCAGGCAGCCTCTCGCTCGAATTCGTAGACGAGGATGTCGAGGTCCAGGCCGGGCCGGCCGGCCTGGGTCAGCATCGCATGGACCTGGCCCCTGTGATGGGTCTGATGGTTGAACAAGGTGATCAGGATGACGTCGAGCGCCGTTTTGGCCGGCGTGCCGTCCATGAACTTGTAGGACACGATCCGGTCGATACCCTCCTGGTCGAGCCCATCGCACAACCGGATCAGGCGCGCGTCCTCGGCCTCGCGCGCGCGGCGCAACTCGGCCATGTCCTCGTAGAGAATCTGGTCGAGGCTTTTGACCCCGGACGCGACGCCCTCGATCCGGCTGATCCAGCCCCTGTCGACCACGAGCAGATGGTTGAGGGTCGCGTGGATCGAGCCGAAGAAGGCGCCTCGGTTCTCGCGCAGCGCGTCTTGCGGCAAGGCAGCACAGGAGTCGTAAATCTTGCCGTTTGCCCAAGCATTGAAGCCGGCCAGCTTGCGAAACAGATCCACCGTGTTCATCGCATTCCCTTCCATGATCCCATTCCGGAAAGGATGGGCGGGCGACGAAATCCGGTCAACCGCGGACCGGGGCCTCGGCCCGCGCGCCCGTCCTGGTCAAGACCAGAACATTGCCGGCCAGGATCAGCGCCACCCCGGCGAAAGCGGCGGGAGACCATTGGAATCCCTCGGCCAGAGTCGAAACCCCCAGGGCGATCACCGGGAAAAGAACCATGGCATAGGACGCCCGCTCGGCCCCGATCCGGCCCAGAAGGGTGAGATAGCACCAGAAGGCGATCACCGAACCGGGCACGGCGAGATAGAGCAGCGAGCCGATATAGGCGAATGAGGTGTCGAACAGGAAGGGGTCGCCGTTGAGCAGGGCGAAGAGCGCGGTGAAACCCGCCCCGTAGCTCATCCCCAGGGCATTGGTTTCCATCACGCCCAGCCCGGCGCGCTGGTTGCGCGCGCTGATCAGGTTGCCGGCCGAGACGAAGGTCGTGGCGAAGAGGCTGAGGCCCAGGCCGATCATACCGTCCGATGACAGATCGAAGCCGCGCAGTTCCGGCCAGAAAAGCAGGCCCATTCCGGTCAGGCCGATCGCGGCGCCCGCCACCACCCGGCGGCGCATCGGCGTGCCGAAGAACAGCGCCGCGCCGATCATGTTCATCACAACAATGGTGGAAAAGACGACGGCCAGCAGCCCGCTGGGGAGATAGCCGGCCGCAACGTAGAAAACGACGTAGTTGATGCAGAAAAGGCACGCACCCTGCGCCGCGATCAGGATCTGATCGCGCCAGCCGAAGCGCAACCGCCTGCCCCGCGCCAGGCAGAAGGCGAGCAGCAGCGCGCCGGCGAGGGCGAAGCGATAGGCGACGGAAACGCTCTCGGGCACCGTGCCGACCTGCAGGGCGATGCCGTACCAGGTCGTGCCCCAGATGAGGACGGTGACGGCGTAGAGAAGCGGGCCGGGCATGGCGTCTCGCTCGTCGGGCATGAAATTAAATTCGGCCCGCCACCTTAGTTAGTCAGGTGGCGGGCCGAAAGCGGGCGGCCCTAGGAAACGACGGGGGAGACGACGGGGTTTGGCCGCCCGCGGGGAGACGTCGGGGTCCAACCCCGAAGCAGATCAATTCCGCCAGAAGGGCTTGTTGATCTCGACCGCGATATCGGACCGGCTGATGCCGATATCGTGCAGGGTGCGGGCGTCGAGGTTGGCCAGTTCGGACCGCTGGCGGCTGCGCTCGGCCCAGGTCTCGAACCGCGTCACCACCGCCAAGGCTGCGCGCCCGACAGCGCGGGTCGCCGCGGCGGCGGGGTTGCCATGGGCCTGATTCAGATGCAGGAAGGTCATTGTTTATCTCCTTAGCAATATTAGGGATAATTCCCTCGAATTCGGACCGACGCGGCCCGCTTCGTTGCTGGTATATCTACGGCTTCATATGCGGTTTGACGAACGACAAGTTTTCACTATATTCATGAGGAAATCTTATCCTTACATACCCTTATCAATCGCATGAGGAATTCTCATGGCCCGCAAACTTCCGCCCCTGAACGCCCTGCGCGCCTTCGAGGCTGCGGCCCGGCATCTGAGCTTCACCAAGGCGGCGCAGGAACTGCATGTCACCCAGGCGGCAATCAGCCATCAGGTAAAGGCGCTTGAGGAACGGTTGAGCGTCCAGATGTTCCGCCGCATGAACCGGGCGCTGCTGCTGACCGACGAGGGTCAGGCCTATCTGCCGGCGGTGCGCGAGGCCTTCGACATTATCGACGCGGCGACCGCCCGCCTGTTGGAGCGGGACCGCGCCGGCAGCCTGGTGGTGTCCTGCATGCCCTCTTTTGCCGCCGCCTGGCTGGTGCGCCGGCTGGGCCGCTTCCGGGCCAAGCATCCCGAACTGGACGTGCGCATCGACCCGACCGTCGCCCTGGTCGATTTCATGCGCGAGGATGTCGATATCGCCGTGCGCTACGGTCGCGGCGACTGGTCCGGCGTGGTCTCCGAACGCTTCATGACCGAGGACATCGTGCCGATGTGCAGCCCCGAGTTGCTGGCCGGCAGCCATCCCCTCCGCACCCCCGAGGATCTGCGGCACCACACCCTGCTGCATGACGACGGCCATGCCGATTGGCGGCGTTGGCTGCTGGCCATGGAAGTCGAAGGCATCGACGCGTCGCGCGGCCTGACTTTTACGGATTCCAGTCTGGTGGTCCAAGCCGCCGTGCAAAGCCAGGGCGTCGCCCTGGGGCGCACCGCGATGGCGACCGACGAACTGGCCAGCGGCCGCCTGGTGCGGCCTTTCGAATATGTCTTGCCTGTCGAATACGCCTATTACATCGTCTATCCTGAAGCCTATTCTGAGCGGCTCAAGGTCGCCGCCTTCCGCGACTGGCTGAAGCAGGAAGCGGTCCGGGAAGGCGGCACTCTCTAGGCCCAAGGGGACCTGGACCCCCAGGCGTTGCGTGATGTGGCGGAAGGGCATCGAATCATGCGGTTGCGCGCGTTTCTGACGGCGGTTTGCATTCTCGTTCTGTCCGGGGCCCTGGCCGGGCCCGTGGTCGGCCCCAAAGCGAGTTGGGCGGCCCCTGCACAGCAGGCCGAGATCTGGCCCAAGCTCGACGTGCGCGGCCTGGCCCGCGCCGCCGGCATTCCGACGGTGCAAGTGACGATCGCCGAGGATCCGGTCTATGGCGGCGAAAAGCGCTATCGCGGCATACCCCTGAGAGACATGCTGGCGGCGATCCCGGAGATCGAGGAACTGGCGCGACGCGGCGCGCTTATCGTCTTCCACGCCGCCGACGGCTATATCGCCACGATGGATCTGGAACGTGCCCTGACCGCCGGCGGGGTCCTTGCGGTCAGCGATCTCGGCGCCCTGCCCGGCCATACCTGGATGCCCATCGAACAGGGCGGACAGAAGGTCTCTCCCGCGCCGCTCTATCTGGTCTGGCCGGAAGCCAAAAGCGGCGATCCGCGCTTTGTCTGGCCCTACCAAATCCAGACCATCGAAGTGAAACCCTTCGCCGCCCAATACGGGGCGGCCGTGCCCGAAATCAAGGAGGCGGCCGGGGATGGGACCGCGGAGGTGGCAGGGGGCGAAGCAGTGCGCCGCGGCTTCGAGCATATGCGCGTGCGCTGCCTGACCTGCCATGCCGTCAATCTGGTCGGCGGCGATCTCGGGCCGGAACTGAACGTGCCCATGAATCCGACGGAATACTGGAAGCCCGAAATGCTGCCACGCTATATCCGCGACGCGCCGAGCTTCCACGCCCGCTCCAAGATGCCGTCCTTCCGCGACACGCTCTCGGATGGCGATATCGCCGACATCCTCGCCTATCTGCGCTTCATGGTCGGGCAGAAGATCTGCGGCGCGGAGACCCCGTGCGAATGACCCTCCCATATGGGGTCCGCACGGGGCCTGGTTGCGCGATCAGGCGGCGAGGCGGATTGCGCCGCAGATCGCCTCGACATGGCGATGGTCCGTGCCGCAACAGCCTCCCAGCACGTTGATCTGGGGCTGCCGGCGCAGCAGGGCGCGGTAGTCCTCACCCAGTTCGGCCGGGTTGCCGTCGTCCAGTTCGGTCGCCTCATCCAGTTCGGCGTGACTGCACCGCGAGGCGTTGGCACGCAGGCCCCGGATGCGCTTCACCCAAGCCTCGTCCGTGTCGAGAAGCGCGGCGAAATGGCTCGGATGCGCGCAGTTGATCATGAAATACGCGGGCGAGCCGCCCGTCGCCTCGTCGACCGCCCGGATCGCCTCGTCGAGCGCCTGACCGGTCGGCAGACGCCCATCGGTTTCGACAGTGAAGGACAAGGCCAGCGGCATGGCCGCATCGCGCGCGGCCAGGGCGACGCCGGTCGCTTCCTCGACATTGGTCATGGTGAGGACATGAATCATGTCCGCCTCCGCCTCGGCGAAAGCCCGGACCTGCATGGCGTGGTAGTCGCGCGCCTCCGCCACCGTCATGATTTCGGCCGGGTCATAGCCGTCGCCGCGCGGACCGATATTGCCGCTGACGACGATCGGCAGCCTGGCCGTCTCATGCTCCTCGCGCAGGGCGATGAGCATGGCGATCGCGTCCTTGTTCACGGCGATCAGCCGATCCGTCCCGTAGCCCAGCTTCGCGCCCCAATCCGGGTTGGCCCGCCAGGTCGGGCTGTCGAGAATGAAACCGGTCCGGGCGGCCCAGGCGATCGCAAGATATTGCACGTAGTAGTTTCGGAGAAACGCTCGGCCCTTGGCATCCTCCAGCAGGGGAAAGGACGCGAAATGGGGCAGGTCCATGCCCTCGTGAAAGACCAATGTGGTCTCGAGCCCGCCATCGAGCAGGAACAGATCGCCGTTCCCGAGAGGCAGGTCATTGCGGTACTTCGCCATTCTTCTCACTCCTTGTATCCCGCGCCGCCCGACGGGCCCGCGAATTGGTGCGAAGAATGATCGCGACGGGCGCCCGCTTCTAGCGGACTCGTGGTCAACCCTTTCTATCGATCGAATTTCTGCCCGAATATCAATTGGTTGACCGCACATCAATTAGGGGGAAGACGGCACGCGTCCGCGCCGCAAGGGTCCGAACTGCACCCGTGGTATAGTTCGCAAGTGTGAAAATCCGGTTGGGGGGCGAAGGGAAGGCTGTCGTCATGACCGAAACGCGACCACGCCGGGGCAGCGAAACGCGCACAGGAATCCTGGACCAGGCCGAGACGGCGGTCCTGGAAAAGGGCTTCGCCGCGACCTCGATCGAGGAACTGATCACCGCCGTCGGCATCACGAAAGGCGGTTTCTTTTACCATTTCAAGGACAAGAGCGAGCTGGCCCAGGCCTTGTTGCAGCGCTACATCGACCGCGAGAACGAGCTGTTCGTCGATCTCTTCGCGCGGGCCGACGAGTTGAACGAGGATCCGCTGCACGGCTTCCTCGTCGCCCTCAAGCTGCTGGCCGAGATGATGGCCGATTTGCCCAATGCGCATCCGGGCTGTCTGGTCGCATCCGTCTGCTATCAGGATCAGCTTTTCAAACGCGAGGTCCGCGATCTGAACGCCGTCGGCATACTGGGCTGGCGCCGCCGCTTTCGCACCCGCTTCGACCTCATCGCCGAGCGCTATCCTCCGCGCATCGAGGTCGATCTCGATCATCTGGCGGATATGCTCGCGGCCCTGGCCGATGGCGGCATCATCCTGTCCAAGGTGACCAAGGACAAAACCCTGCTGCCCGCCCAGTTCATGCTCTACCGGGACTTCGTCCGCGCCGTCTTCCTGGGCACCGATCCGACCTAGCCGCCAGTGCTTCGCGTCTAGAACGCCCAGGCGATCAGAAGCCAGAGGATTACGAAGAATCCGCCGAAGCCGGCAATCATATATTGCAACTCGCCGAGAAGGCCGTCGCCCGCCGCGACCGCCATGACCACCATCACGACCAGGGTCGCGCCGAAGGCGATGAGGGCGGCGGATTTCAAACCCAGGCCCGGCGCGAAAAGGTCCGCAATGGCGGGGCCGACCACGAAAACGAGAAACGCAGCCGCCACGACGATGACAAGAGCGACGATCAGAAAAAGCCGGATCGAAACCCTGCGATCCTCCAGATCCGCGCGATCGGGTGGTGGGGCCATCGTCTAGCCCGTCAACTCGCGGATTCGATTCGGATCGGGCATGCCCTTGACCGTGACTTCGGGCGAATCGCCGGCCGAGAAGACCTCGATATCGCCGGTGCCGAACATGCGTTGAAACAGGCTCTGCCTCACATGAACGGAGCGAATGCTGGCCAGACAGATTTCCATGCGCGACTTCGAGAGCAAACCCTGTTCGAAGCGCAATTCCCGGTCCGTGATGGTCAGCTTCCTGGCGAGTGACGACAGGTACCAGACCATCAGAATGACGATGCCGATGGCGACCGGAATCAACAGCACACTCAAAACGAAGCCAAGCGGATTGTTGCGAAACATCGGCGGATGCGCTTCGTAGCGGATGGTCTCGCCCGGGGCCGTTTCAGCCATGGCCTTCTCCCTGTATGCCCCTAAGGCGGCCCTGCCGCGCAGGAAAACAGGATAGGTCCGCTCTAGCGGAGGCGATACCGCATAGGATAAACGCGCGCCGCTATACCCGGTCCGCCAGATTGTAGTCGCGCAGCACCTCGGCCACGCGGATGCGGAAATCGGCGAAGACTTCGGCCTTACCCTCGTCCTGGGCAGCCTGATGGCCCATATGCGCGCGCCAGGAAGCCACGGCCGCCTCGTCCCGCCAGGCCGAGAGGGACAGGAATTTGCCGGGCGATGTCAGGCTTTCGAACCGCTCGACCGAGATGAAGCCGTCGATCTTCTCCAGCTCAGCGCGCAACTGGCCCGCGATCTCGAAATAGCGCTCCGCCCGCTCTTCCTTCAACCAGACCTCGAACACCACCACGATCATGCCTTGCTCCCTTGGACCAAGCTTTCGGCGCCGTGCCGCCGGTCCTCATACTTCGACAGGCTCAGCATGAGGACCTCACCCGCAGGCCTCGTCCTGAGCCTGTCGAAGGGCGGGGCCGATGGCACGCTCCGGCCCTAGCCGATATAGCCCTCGAGCCGGTCGAGCGCCGTGTTCAGGCGCTCGGGGCTCGACGCGAAACAGGCGCGCAGCCAGCCCTCGCCCTGCTCGCCGAAGGCGATGCCTGGGGCCAGGCCGACCTTGGCCTCACGCACCAGATTCTTGCAGAAATTGAGGCTGTCGGTCAGCCCCTCGACCGAGAAGAAGGCATAGAAGGCGCCCTCGGGACGGGCGATGCGGATCTTGGGATTGGCCGCCAGCTGGTTGTAGATGATGTCGCGGTTCGCCCCCCAGCGCGCCACCTGCTCGGCGATGAAGGCGTCGCCCTGTTTCAGGGCCGCGACGCCGCCGCGCTGCACGAAGGTGGTCGCGCCGGCGACGTTGAATTCGTTCAGCATCTCGAGCCGGTTTCCCAGTTCCGGCGGGGTGACCAGCCAGCCCAGACGCCAGCCGGTCATCGACCAGGGCTTGGAGAAGGAATTGACGATGATCAGCCGGTCCTCGGGCGAGGCATGTTCCAGGAAGGACGGGGCATGGGGTTGGTCGTAGACCACCCGGGCATAGACCTCGTCCGCGACGACCCAGAGGCCGCGTTCGCGGGCGAAATCGAGCAGCGCCTTCTGCTGCTCGCGCGGCATCATCCAGCCGGTCGGATTGCCCGGCGAGTTGACGAAGATCGCCCTTGTCTTCCCGTCCACTGCGGCGAAGAGCTGGTCGAGATCCAGGCTCCAGCCATTCTCGGAGAAGTTCAGCGGCACCGGCTTCTGCACCCCGCCGAGGACGTCGATCGTGCCGCGCACATTGGGCCATTGCGGGGTCGGGCAGACGATGTTGTCGCCCTCTTCCACCAGCAGCTGCTTGGCCAGCATCATCGCGCTCATCCCCGAAGCGGTGACGGTGATGCGATCGGTTGCGATATCGGTGTCGTAGAGTTTCGAATTGTATTTCGCCAGGGCGTCGCGCAGATCGGGGATGCCGCGATTCGGCGTGTAGAAGGTATCGCCGGCGAACATCGCCTCGGCCGCCGCGTCGCAGATGAATTTCGGGGTCGGTGTGTCCGGCTCGCCGAACCACAGGGCGATCACCCCGGGCACGCCCATGGCGGCATCCGAAACCTCGCGGATGCGCGAAGCGGGCATTCCCATGATCCGGGCGCGCAAGCCCGTTTCGTGGCGGCCTGTGGCGAGCGGCGCGGTTTCAACACTCATTCCCTCGTCTCCCCTTGCTAACTTCGGGTTAAATCTGCAGTTCCGGCCGGTCGGCAAAATGGGCCAGGGCCTCCGGATTGGCCAGAGCTTCCTTGTTCTTGATCGGGCGGCCGTGGACGACCTCGCGCACGGCCAATTCGACGATCTTGTTGGATTTCGTGCGCGGAATATCGGCGACCTGGACGATGCGCGCGGGGACATGGCGCGGCGTCGTGTTGTTGCGGATCTGGCGCTTGATCCGATCGGTCAAAGCCTCGTCCAGCACAATCCCGTCGCGCAGCACGACAAACAGCACGACCCGCGTGTCGCCCTCCCATTCCTGGCCGATCACCAGCCCTTCCAGAACCTCGTCCATCCCTTCGACCTGGCGGTAGATTTCCGCCGTGCCGATGCGCACGCCGCCCGGATTCAGGGTGGCGTCGGAGCGGCCGTAGATGACCATGCCGTCATGCTCGGTCAGGGCGACGTAATCGCCATGGCACCAGACATTCGGGAAACGCTCGAAATAGGCCGCGCGGTATTTGGCGCCGTCGGGATCGTTCCACAAGCCCACGGGCATGGAGGGGAAGGCATTGGTGCAGACCAATTCACCCTTCTCGCCGCGCACCGGCCGGCCCTCTTCATCGAAGACATCGACCGCCAAGCCCAGGGCGCGGGCCTGGATTTCGCCCCGCCAGACGGCACCCGCCGGGTTGCCGAGGACGAAACAGCCGCAAATATCGGTGCCGCCGGAGATCGAGGCCAGATGGACGTCGCGCTTGATGCGCTCATAGACATAGTCGAAGGATTCGGGGACCAGGGGCGAGCCGGTCGAGAGCATGCAGCGCATGGTCGAGAGATCATGGGTTTCGATCGGCGCAATGCCGGCATTCTTGGCCGCGTCGATGAACTTGGCCGATGTGCCGAAGTGGGTCGCGCCCTCGGCCTGGGCAAAATCGAACAGGGCATTGCCGTCGGGGTAGAAGGGCGAGCCGTCGTAGAGCAGCACCCGCGCCTCGCAAGCCAGCGCCGAGACCAGCCAGTTCCACATCATCCAGCCGCACGTGGTGAAGTAGAAGACACGGTCGTCGCGTTTGACGTCGGCATGCAGCCGAAGCTCGCTCAGATGCTTGAGCAGGATGCCGCCCGCCCCGTGGACGATGCATTTCGGCACCCCGGTCGTGCCCGAGGAATAAAGAATGTAGAGCGGCGCGTTGAACGGCATCTGGACGAAATCGATCTCGCCCGCAGCATGGCCGGCGAGGAAATCATCCAGCATGACGGCCTTGGCCACGCCACCGATATCGGGGCTTTCGCGCGTATAGGGCACGATCACCACCTGCCGCAGGCTGGGCAGGGCGGCCGCGATCTCGCTCAGCTTGCCGAGGCAGTCATGGGCCTTGCCGTTGTAGTGATAGCCCTCGACCCCGAAGAGCACCTTGGGTTCGATCTGGCCGAAGCGGTCGAGCACGCCCTGGATGCCGAAATCGGGCGAGCAGGAGGACCAGGCCGCCCCCAGGCTGGCGGCGGCGAGCATGGCCATGATGGTCTCGGGCATATTGGGCAGATAACCCGCCACCCGGTCGCCCGGGCCGACCCCCGCCGCGCGCAGCGCATCGGCGATGCGCGAAACGGTGTCGTAGAGTTCGGCATAGGACAGGCGGCGATTTACCTTGTCCTCGCCGCGGAAGACGATCGCGGTCTCTCCGTCGCGTCGGCGCAGCAGGTTCTGGGCGAAATTCAGCCGGGCCTCGGGAAAGAAGCGCGCGCCGGGCAATTTATCGGCATCGGCGATCGCGGATTCGCCCTGGGTCTCGGCGATCACCCCGCAATCGCGCCAGATTCTGCGCCAGAATTTTTCCTTCTCGTCCACCGAGAAACGCCACAGGGCATCGAAGCCGTCGAGAGAGACGCCCCATTCCTCGCCCAGGCTGCGGGCGAAGGCGGTGATATTGGCATTCTCGATCCGCTCGGCGGACGGTTCCCACAACGGTTCGGTCACGCAACCACTCCCAGGTTTTTCGCAATCGGACCCAGCCGACGGCGGCAGAGTGTAGCCCCGCCCCAAGGGGCAGCGAAAGCTTTGCGGCCGCCGCAAGCCGGAGTCGGCCAGACCCGGGCGACCGCCGCGCAGGACAGGGTTGCGCGGCCTCGACTGGTCCCGGCGCCCGCCGGCCATTAAAGTCGCATGCGGAAATCATTGATGAACGACCAATCAAGCCTGACCACCCGATTCGCCGCGATCCCCGCACCGGTGCGGGGCGCCATATGGGCGATGGTCGCGGCCTTCAGCTTCGCCTGCGGCGCGGCGCTGATCCGCCATGTTTCGCAGACCTATCATCCCTTTGAGGTCGCTTTTTTCCGCAATGTCTTCGGCCTGATGTTCATGCTGCCCTGGCTGCTCCGCTCGGGCCTCGGCGCGCTGAAGACCAAACGCATCGGCATGCTGACCCTGCGCGCGGTCGTCGCCCTGGGCGCGATGCTGTCCTGGTTCACGGCCTTGAGCCTGATGCCCCTGGGCGAAGCGATCGCGCTGAACTTCGTCACGCCCATCTTCGCAACCATCCTGGCGGCGCTGATCCTGCATGAGGTCGTACGCCTGCGGCGCTGGACCGCCGTCGCCATAGGCTTCCTCGGCATGCTGGTCATTTTGCGGCCCGGCGTGGCGGTGATCGATCCCGCCGCCTTCCTGGTTCTGCTGACGGCGGCCTGTTTCGCCGCCTCGAGCATCATCGTGAAGATCCTCTCGCGCACCGAATCGCCCAATGCCATCGTCACCTGGATGGTGATCTACCTGGTGCCCATTTCGCTGATCCCCGCCCTCTTCGTCTGGGAGACGCCGAGCCTGGACATGATGCCCTGGCTCGCCGCCGTGGGCGCGGCCACGACCATGGGCCATGTCGGGCTGACCCGCGCCTATAACGCGGCCGATGCCTCCTACGTCCAGCCCTTCCAATATTCCATGCTGCCCTTCGCCGCCGTGATCGGCTATTTCGCCTTTGCCGAGGTGTCGGATGTCTGGACCTGGATCGGCGCGGGCATCATCGCGGCCTCATCGCTCTATATCGCCCGGCGCGAAACGGTCGCGACTCAGGAAGCTGCCCAAGACTCGACCCAAAACTCGACCATGACCGTCGCGGCGGGGGACGGCTCGGATGGCCCGCCCCTTGGCCGCCGGCCGGGCGATCGGGCGCCATGACCCAGGAACCCGCCGAGCCAGGCAAGACGAAGACCCAAAGACCCAGTGCCGCGCTGCGCGCCGCCTTGTGGATGATCCTCTCCTCGGCGGCCTTCGCCGGCATGACCGCGACAATCCGCCAGACTTCGCAGGAATTGCACTCTTTCGAGATCGCCTTCTTCCGTTGCCTTTTCGGCCTGCTCTTCATGATGCCCTGGCTGGCACGGGCCGGTATCGGGGCGCTGCGCACCCAACGCCTGCCGCTCTATGCCCTGCGCGCCGTGATCGGCCTGTTCGCCATGACGACCTGGTTCTGGGCCATCTCGATCACGCCGATGGCGACGGTGACCTCGCTGTTCTTCGCCACCACCCTCTTCGCCGGCGTCCTCGCGGTCCTGGTTCTGCGCGAGAAGGTCGGGCCGCGGCGCTGGGCCGCGATGGTCGTGGGCTTCCTCGGCGTCCTCGTGATTCTGCGCCCGGGGGTGGACCAGGTGACCTTCGGCGCCATGCTCTCGCTCGGCGCGGCCGCCCTGGCCGGCGTCTCCATGACCGTGGTCAAGCTGCTGTCGCGCACCGAGCGGCCTGAGGCGATCATTACCTACATGACCCTCTTCTTGACCCCGCTCTCGCTGATCCCGGCGCTCTTCGTCTGGGTCTGGCCGAGCTGGGAGGTATTGGCCTGGCTGGTCGCCGTGTCGGGCTTCGCCACCACGGGGCATTGGGGCCTGACCCGGGCCTTCCGCCTGTCGGATTCCTCGGCCGTGATGCCCTTCATGTATGCCCAGCTGCCCTTCGTCGCGGCGATCGGTTTCGTCGCCTATGGCGAGGTGCCGGATATCTATACCTGGATCGGCGGCGCGATCATCGCCGCCTCATCGGTCTATATCGCGCATCGCGAAGCGCGCCGCGCCAAGGAAGCGGCACGCGTTGCCAGGCTCCGCGTTGACGCTGCCAGGGACGCCCCCTAACCTCCGGCACCCGTCACGCAGAGCCGCGAGGTCGCCATGCCAGACACGCCCGTCCTAGACCTCGATTTCGTGCGCGGGCATTTCCCGCTGCTGGCGAAGAACGATTTCGTCTATGCCGACAATGCAGCCGGCACCCTGGTGCCGCGCAGCGTGGCGGGGCGCATGGCCGCCTTCATGACCGAATGCCAGGTCCAGCCGAACAATCCCTATCCGGCCTCCGAACTGGCCTCCGCCCGCCTGACCGAAGCCAAGCGCCTGATGGCCGAGATGATCAACGCCTCGCCCGAGGAGGTGGTCTTCGGTCATTCGACAACCAACAACGTCTATGTCCTGTCCCATGCCCTGCGCCCGCTGATGCGCGAGGGCGACGAGGTGATCGTCACCAATCTCGACCACGAGGCCAATAACGGCGCCTGGCGCCGCCTCGCCGAGACCGGCATCACGGTCAAGGAATGGCGTCTGCGGCCCGAGACGGGCGATCTGATGATCGAGGATCTCGACGCCCTGTTGACCGAGCGTACGCGTCTGGTCTGCGTCACCCATTGCTCGAACGTCACGGGCACGGTCAACGACATCGCCGTGATCGCGCGTCGGGTCCATGATGCTGGCGCACTGATCTGCGCCGACGGCGTGGCCTACGGGCCCCACGGGCGGATCGACGTGAAGGCGCTGGACGTCGATATCTATCTCTGTAGCCTCTACAAGATCTACGGCCCGCACCATGCGCTGATGTACGTGCGGCGCGACCTGATGCTCAAGGCCAAGGGCCAGAACCATTTCTTCATCGGCGAGGACATGATCCCCGCCAAGCTCAATGTCGGCGGCCACGATTACGAAGTGGTGGCCTCGGCGACCGGCATCGCGGATTATTTCGACGCCCTGCATGACCATCATTTCCCCGGTTCGAATCTCGATTTCCACGGCCGGCTAGGCCAGGTCTATGGCCTCTTCGCCGCCCAGGAGGAGCGCCTGAACGCGCCGATGATCGATTTTCTGGGATCGCGGCCGGACATCCGCGTGCTCGGCCGGCTGGAGAAGAGCCGCACAACCCGGGCGCCGACCTTCTGCTTCGCGGTGGAGGGGCGCGATCCGGCGGAAATCGCCGCCGCCCTGGGGCGCGAGGGTATCGGGACCACGGCCGGGCATTTCTACGCCTATCGCATCATCGAGGCGCTGGGCCATCTGGACGCGGGCGGCGTGGTGCGCATCAGCCTGGTCCATTACAACACCGAAGAAGATGCGCGGCGCGTCGCCGAGACCCTGGACCGCATCCTTTGAGCGGCATCTTTTGGACGCCATTTTTTGAACGAAAGAGAAGAAGCATGGACGTAAACGGACTTGGTGCGCTGGTGACCGGCGGCGCCTCCGGCCTGGGGGCCGCGACGGCGAAGCGCCTGGCCAAGGCCGGCGCCAAGGTGACGATCCTGGACCTGAACATGGATGCCGGCCGGGCCCTGGCCGAGGAGATCGGCGGCCTGGCCGTCGAATGCGACGTGGCAAGCGAGGCCAGCGCGGTGGCCGCCCTGAAGGCGGCGAAGCAAGCCCACGGCCCGGCCCATGTCCTGGTCAACTGCGCGGGCATCGCCCCGCCTTCGCGCATCGTCGGGCGCGAAGGCCCGCACGACCTGGCCCAGTTCACCAAGGTCATCCAGGGCAATCTGATCGGCACCTTCAACCTGATGCGCCTGGCGGCGGCCGAGATGACCGGCAACGAAGCCCTGGAAGACGGCGAGCGCGGGGTGATCCTGATGACCGCCTCGGTCGCGGCCTTCGAGGGCCAGATCGGTCAGGCGGCCTATTCCGCCTCCAAGGGGGGCATTGCCGCGCTGACCCTGCCGGCGGCGCGGGAATTCGCGCGCTTCGGCGTGCGGGTCGCGACCATCGCGCCCGGCCTCTTCGCCACGCCGCTCTTCTACACCCTGTCGCAGGAAGCCCAGGACAGCCTGGCCGCCAGCGTGCCCTTCCCGGCGCGCTTCGGCGATCCGGACGAATACGCTCGCCTCGCCATGCATATCGTCGAGAACCGCATGATCAACGGCGAGACCATCCGCCTCGACGGCGCCATCCGCATGGCGCCGAAATAGGCCGCTGCCCGGATCGTCAGAGCCCCGTGTTCCAGCGTGCCGATACGGCGCCATAGGTCGCGACGCAGTACGGCACCACAAAGGTCAGGGCCAGTTTGAGCCATTGCGGCGAGACGCCCGCGACGATCCGGTCGCCCTGGTTGATCGCGTTCAGGATCAAACCCACGACGATGGCGACATAGAAGGAGCGGCGGGGCACGCCGCCGGTGGTGGCGAGGCGCCACAGCCGGTCCGTCCAACTCTCGGCGAGAGCGGTTTCGACGCGAGGCCCGGTCATGCGCCCGCCGCCGCATCGATGAAACCGGCAAGGGCGATATCGCGCTTAGACAGGCCGCCGCAGTCATGGGTCGAAAGGGTGATCTCGACCCGGTTGTAGACGTTGAACCATTCCGGATGATGGTCCATCCGCTCCGCCTGAAGGGCGATTCGCGCCATGAAGCCGAAGGCTGCGTTGAAATCGGCGAAACGGAAGGTCTTGGCGATCGCGTCCCGGCTTTCGACCTCGACCCAGCCTTCCAAGCCGGCCAGGGCCGTCTTCCGGGCCGCGCCGGATAGCTTCTCGATCATCCCCACCTCCCATTGACGAAAGCCTTTCTATTTGGGGAATGGTTGGCCGGCCGGTCAAGCTAGGGTAGGAAGAGGCCATGGCATTCCTGGCAGACTTCGGAAGACACACGATCCCGCCCAGCCTCGACGAGATCGAGGTCATGGCGCGCGAGGCTCTGGCCGCGATTCCGGACGAGCTGCGCCGTTTCGTCGGCGATATCGCCATCAGCGTCTCAGAATTCCCGGATTCCGAGACCGAGGAGGAGATGGGCCTGGAATCGCCCTTCGACCTGCTCGGCCTCTACCGGGGCGTCTCGCTGGCCCAGAAAAGCGTCTCCGACGCGCCCCAGGACCTGGACATGATTTTCCTCTACCGCCGGCCGATCCTCGATTACTGGTGCGAGGCGGGCGTGGATCTGGCGCATATCGTGCGCCATGTGCTGATCCACGAGATCGGCCATCATTTCGGCTTTTCCGACGACGATATGGAGCGCCTCGAAGCCGAGGCCTGATCGCCGCGCGCCTATGCCAGCAGGGCGCGGACCCGCTTCCGCAATTCCGGCACGATCTCGCCCTCGAACCAGGGATTCTTGCGCAGCCAATGGGTGCTGCGCCAGCTCGGATGCGGGGTCGGCAGAAACTCCGGCAGATAGTCGCGCCAGGCGCGCACGGTTTCGGTCATCGTCCGCCCGCGCGCCTTCCCCAGGTAATAGGCCTGGGCATAGAAGCCGACCAGCAGGGTCAATTCGACCTTGGGCAGCAGCGGCCGGATGCGCGGATGCCAGAGGGGCGCGCATTCCGGGCGCGGCGGATTGTCGCCACCGCGCTCCTGCCGGCCCGGATAGCAGAGACCGGCGGGCAGGATGGCGATGCGCGCCGGGTCGTAGAAAGTTTCGCGGTCGAGGGCCAGCCATTCGCGCAACCGGTCGCCCGAGGGGTCGTTCCAGGGAATGCCCGTCTCATGCACCTTGGTGCCCGGCGCTTGGCCGACAATCATCAGCCGGGCCGTCGCGGCGGCCTGCACGACCGGGCGCGGGCCGAGCGGCAAATGCGCTTCGCAATGGCGGCAGGCGCGCGCCTCGGCCAGAACGCGGGCCAGGGGATCGGTTTCCGAATGCGGCGGTGCGGCGGTTCGAGTCATCGCAGACAAAGTAGTATGGGTGGATAAGATAGTATCGCCCACGCGCGACGCCGAGCGCCGGGACGGAAAAGGAACGCCCCATGGCCGCCGATCCGATCGCGGTGCTGTTCGTCTGCACCGGCAACATCTGCCGCTCTCCGATGGCCGAGAGCGTGTTCCAAAGGCTGGTTACCGAGGCCGGACTGGCCGAACGATTCGAGATCGATTCGGCCGGCATGATCGATTTCCATGCCGGCCGCGCCCCCGACCCCTCGGGCCAGGCCGTGGCGGCCCGCCACGGCTATGACATCGCCGGGCAATCGGCCCGGCGCATCGACAAGCGCGACTTCGCCCGTTTCGATTATGTCGTCGCCCTGGATCGCGGCCATCATCGCCAGCTCATGGCGTTGCGGCCCGAGGGCTCCGAGGCGCGCCTGCGCCTGATGATGGAATTCGCCCCGAGTTTCGGCACCCTGGATGTCCCCGATCCCTTTGGCGGTTCCGAGGGCGATTTCGAACAGGTCCTGCGCATGATCGAGGCCGGCGCCGCCGGCCTGCTCGCGGCGATCCGCGCGGAGGATCTCTAGGCTTCCTCAAGCGCCAGATCGAATCGTTCGACCGCGACATAGTCGGCGCCCTCGCCAGTCAGGAAGCTTTGGAACAGGGTGAAGCTCGACACCCGGATCGGGCGCGACCGGAACCCAGCATTGTAGGCGATGAAGGGGCCGAGCTTTTCCCGGGCCGCCACACTCCCCAATCGGGCCAGGGTGACATGGGGGACGAAGCGCCGCCCTTCTGCGGGCAGGCCGGCGCGCACCACCGCCCGTTCGATCTTGCGATGCAGGGCTTCGAGCGGCGGCGAAGGCTGCACCGCGACCCAGACCGCGCGCAGCCGGACCCCGGCACCGAAGGTGCCGAGCCCGTCCAGCACAATCCTGAACGGCGGCACCTGGACCCGGTCGAGCGCCTCGACGATATCCTCGGCCTGGGCCTCGTCGACCTCGCCGATGAAGCGCAGAGTCAGGTGCAGGTTCTCTTCATCGACCCAGCGCACCCCCTCGATTCCCGCGCCCAGCCCGGCCAGGCGTTCGCGCAGCTTCGCGGGCAGTTCCAACCCCACGAACAGCCGAATCATCCCGCGCGCCTAGAGAAACAGGGCCAGCACGCCGGTATAGCCATAGATCCGGTCATGGCTGACCTCACCATTGCAGAAAAACCCGACCAGCGGCACATCGCCCAATTCCTCGCGCAGGATACCCAGTTCCTCCGAATCCGGACCGAACAGATTGGGACCCCGCGCCAGGCAGGTGAAATAGAGGCCGCCACGCGGCGCCCCGCCGCAGCGCCGCCGCAGATCCTGGAGCATACGGCGCAGATCGTCGCGCGCCGCCTGGCCGTCGCGGCGCACGAACATCACGCGCCCGCCCGTCTCGACCAGGGCACCGACGGTGAGATGGCCATTGGCCCGGTCGATCCCGACCAGATTGCGCACGGTGTAATCGCCGGTATCCGTCCCGGGGGTCGGCAGGGCGACATGGATATAGCCGGCGGCGCGGGCGAGGTCGCGCGATAGCAGGTCGCCGATCTCCTCCATGAACACCTCAAGGGCGGGGCGGCCGTCCAGGCTCTCGATCACATTGCGTTCGGAGGCGGTGATCTCATGATATTCGCCAATCGGCGCGCAACCCTGGCTCAACCCCGTGGCGACGGCGACCTGATCGGAGAACAGGACGCCGGACACGGCCCCCTCGACCACCCGGCCCGCGATCTGCGGATGGCCGAGCCGCGACGAGGCCAGGCCGCCCACCAGGAAGGCGCCACTTGCCACCGACAGATCGACGACCAGTTCGGCCGCCTGAGGATTGCGCGGATCGACATGCACGACGCCGAAGGGCGGGCGGGCCGCCTCTCTCCAGGCCGCCGCCGCCTCGTCGAGCGCCAGGCCCGGATTCTCCCCGGTTTCGATAAGGCGATAAGAGCCCGCCGGAAGATCGCAGAGAATCACCGCGATCGCGGGGGCATCGAAATACTCCTGTCCGGTGGCGCAGATGCCGGGTCCGACGGTGCCGAGCCAGTCGGGCACCCCCGTCTCCTCGCGCAGGATCTCGGCGATCTCCGGCAGTTCGCCCGCGAAGGTATCGCCGACATAGACGAAACCGAGGGTCTCACCGTCGCCCTCGGGCAAGGCCGAGAGACAGCGGGCGAGAGTCTCGCGCCAGTCCGATCCTGCCGCCTGGGCCATCCGGAAGGGTTTCGTTTCGCCTGTCGTGCCGTTCCTCTGCCAATTTCCCCCCGGCTCATGGTTACAGCTTCACGGGCTCGCGCGCACCCCCGCCCTTGCCGCTTGGGCGCATGCGCCGCTACAACCCGCCTATCATGGCGACAATCGGCGAAGCACTGAACCAGGCACTCGGCCACCACCGGGCCGGTCGACTGGCCGAGACCGAGGCGCTGTATCGCGGAATCCTCGGCACCCGCGCGGATCACCCCGACGCCACCCATCTGCTCGGCGTGATCCGGTATCAGCAGGGCCGCCACGGCGAGGCCGTGCCGCTGATCGAGAAGGCCATCGCCCTCAACCCCAAATCCGCCGCCTATCATAAGAACCTGGGCTCGGCTCTCCAGGGCCTGGGCCGGACCGAGGACGCCATCCGCCATCACCAGGAGGCGCTGCGTCTCGACCCGCGCTATCACGAGGCCCCTCACGGCATCGCCGAATGCCAGCGGTCGCGCGACGACCATGCCGCCGCCGTCGCGGCCTATCGGCAGGCGCTGGAAATCGCGCCCGACTTCATCCATTCGATGAACGGAATAGCCATCTCCCTCGCCGCCGTGGGCAATCACGGCGAGGCCGAAAAATTCTATCGCCGGGCACTCGAGATCAAGCCGGATTTCGCAGAGGCCCATGTCAATCTGGCCAACCTTCTGAAGCTGCACGGCAAGCGCAAGGATGCGGAAGCCCATTTCGATGCCGCTATCGCCCTGCAGCCCCGCTCCCTCCCCGCCCTGGTCAATCTGGGCAATCTCTACAAGGACGAAGGACGGATCGCCGAGGCCATCGCCAAATACAAGGCGGTGCTCGAGCTTCAGCCCGGCTTCGCCCCGGCCCATAACAACCTCGCCAATCTCTACAAGGACCGGGGCGAGAGCGCCGCGGCCTTGGAACAGTTCCGCCTGGCGATCCGCAGCGATCCGAACCTGGTGGACGCCCATTCCAACCTGTTGCTGGGCCTGCATTACACGGCCGAGGCAACGCCGGAGGAGATCTACCGCGAGCATCTGGGTTGGGCCCGCGCCCATGCCGATCCCCTGGCCGGCGAACAGCGCCTGCACGCCAATGACGCGGATCCGGAGCGGCGTATCCGGATCGGCTATGTCTCGCCCGATTTCCGGCGTCATCCGGTCGCCTATTTCATGGAACCGGTGCTGGAGAATCACGACCGGACGCGATTCGAGGTTGTCTGCTACGCCAATGTCGAACGCCCCGACCAGGTGACCAAGCGCCTGCGCGAGAAGGCCGATCTCTGGCGCGACCTGCGCGGCGTGCGCGACGATCAGGCCGCCGCCCTGGCGCGGCGCGACGGGGTCGACATTCTGGTCGATCTGGCCGGCCACACCGCCTTCAGCCGGATGCGCATGTTCGCGCGCAAGCCCGCCCCGGTGCAGGTCTCCTGGCTCGGCTATCCGAACACCACCGGCCTGGCCGCGATGGATTATCGGTTGAGCGACGGCTATGCCGATCCGCCCGGCGCGGCCGACCGGCTGCACACCGAACGCATCGTCCGTCTGCCCCAGGGCTTCCATTGCTTTCGCCCCCCGGCCGAGGCGCCGGAGCCCGGCCCCCTGCCGATGGCGGCGGCGGGCCATCCGACCTTCGCCTCCTTCAACATGCTGTCCAAGGTCACGCCCGATGTCGTCGTCGCCTGGTGCCGCATCCTGGCCGCCCTGCCCGAATCGCGCTTCGTCCTCAAGGCCCCGCCTCTGGCGGATGCCGAGACGAAGGCCCATTTCGCCCAGCTCTTCGAGGCCAACGGCATTGCCGCCGAACGGATCGAAATGCTGGGTTATCTGCCCAAGCCGGCCGACCATCTCGCCCTCTACAACCGGATCGACCTGGCCCTCGACACCTTCCCCTATAACGGCGCCACCACGACCTGCGAGGCGCTGTGGATGGGCGTGCCCGTGGTGAGTTTCGCCGGCGACAGCCATGTCGCGCGGGTCGGGCTGAGCCTGCTGTCCAACCTGGGGCTGAGGGAATTGGTCGCGCGCGACGAGGACGGCTATGTCGATCTGGCCCTCGCCCTGGCCCGGGCGCCCGAGCGCATCGCCGCGCTGCGCGCCGGGCTGCGGGCGCGCATGACGGCCGCG
>JAQCGR010000314.1 GCA_027619995.1 Pseudomonadota bacterium
TTGGCGGCCGCCGGCACGGCCGGATCGTCGAGGGTGCAGATCACCGGATTGCCCGCCGGCAGGCGCGCCCGGATCACCCCTTGGGCGACCATGCCGGCATCGCAGAGGATCGGCGCACCGGCGGCCAGGGCCGCCCGGCCCGCTGCGCCCGCGCCGTCGCGCCAGGCCAGATCGGCCAGAATCTCGGGCATGCCGCAGGCATGGACGACGCGCAGGGCGAGGGAGGCCAGATCGGTCGGGATGGCCGTCAGGTCGACCTCCGCCCGGATGGCGGCGAAAGACTGCCGGTAGATTTCCGCCGGATCGCGGAGATAGCCCCCCATGCCCGTCATCGCCTAGCTGCCATCCTCCGTCTTGGGCAGGGTCACCGGCCCCAGGGGGTGATCGGCATGGGGATAGGGGTGATGGTGGTGATCGTGCCCCTTCCCATGATCGTGCGAGTGGTCATGTCCATGATCGTGATCATGATCGTGGCTATGGCTATGACTATGTTCGGCCTCGCCCGTGCCGATGCCCTCGACATGATGGTGATGGCTTTCCTGACGGAGGCCGACCTCGTCCTCGAAGCCCAGCACCTGCTCGCGGTATTTGCACATCTGGCAGTTCATCAGATTGGCACCGTCGAGAATTTCCTGCACCCGTTCGGCCAGGGTATCGACGACCAGCGGATGATCGTTGAGATAGGGCGCCTTGACGAACTGCACTTCGGGATGGCGCGCGGCGACGATATCCGTGTGGTCGTAGATCCGCCGCACCAGGATTCCGGTGAAGAGGAAATAGGGGAAGACGATGATGCGCTTGAAGCCCAGGCGCACGGCGTGTTCCAGGCCGGGCTCGACCAGCGGAAAAGTGACTCCGGAATAGAGCGTCTCGCCCCAGCCGTAACCGCGGCCTTCCCAGAGCATACGCATGACCTTGGCGGCGTTGGAATTGGCGTCGGAATCGGAGCTGCCGCGCCCGACCACGGCCAGCAAAGTGTCGTGGCGAGAGACCTCGCCCAGCTCGGCATTGGCCTGGCGCTCGGCCTCGGCGACCCGGTCGCCCGCGGCGCGCAGCATCTTGAGATCTATGGCCAGTTCCCGGCCATAGATGATCTCGGCCTCCGGGCGCTGGGCCATATAGGTGTTGAGGACCGAGGGGATGTCGTTCTTGGCATGGCCGGCAGCGAACAGCATGCCGGGCACGGCCAGGATGCGCTTGGCACCCCGGTCGATCAGCTTGTCCAACCCTTCCCGAATGATCGGTGTGGCGAATTCGAGATAGCCGTGTTCGAGATCGTATTGCGGCAGTTTCTCGCGCATCCGATCCGCAACATTGGCGAATTCGCGTACCGCACCCTCGTCCCGGCTGCCGTGGCCGCACAGCATGACCGCTGTTTCCGTCATCCCTTGATCCTCTTCCGCTTTGCCATTCGGCGCGCGATCGCCGCGCGCCTCCGATTGAGTGATGCCGGTTGATGCCTACCGATTGACCGGGAGGGAACCCCCGCCCATTCTCCGGCCATGTCGCTGGCCGCCTGGATCGGCGGCCCCGGGCCGCTTCTCATTCTCGTCACCGCCCTGGTGCTCGACGGCCTGCTGCCGCCCGTGCCCGGGCCGTTCAGATATCTGCCCCATCCGGTGCGCGTGCTGGGCGGTGTGGTCGGCTTTCTCGACCGCAAACTCAACCGCGCCAATCGTAGTGAAACCAGCCGGATGGTGCGTGGCGCCCTGGCCGCCACCGTCACCGTCTCCCTGGCGGGCGGTTTCGGCTGGCTCATCGCCTGGGCGGCGGGCGGCTTGCCCTTCGGCTGGATCTGGGAATTGCTGCTGGTGACCAGTCTGCTGGCCCAGCGCAGCCTGTTCGACCATGCCCGCGCCGTGTTGAGGCCGCTCCAGGCCGGCGATCTGGCGGGCGCGCGAGCCGCGGTCGCCCATCTGGTGGGCCGCGATCCGGAGAGCCTGGACCGCCACGGCGTGGCCCGTGCGACGGTCGAATCCCTGGCCGAAAATTTTTCCGACGGTGTGCTGGCGCCGGCCTTCTGGTATCTGGTCCTGGGCCTGCCGGGACTCTGCGCCTACAAGGCAATGAACACCCTGGACAGCATGATCGGCTACCGCACGCCACGCCATGCCAGCTTCGGCATGGTCTCGGCGCGGTTGGACGATCTGGCCAATTTGATTCCGGCGCGCATCGCGGCCGGGGTGATCGCGCTGGCCGCCTTGTTTACGCCCAGCACCAGGCCCTTCGCCGCCCTGCGCGCGGCTTTGCGTGACGCGCCGCGCCATCGCTCGCCCAATGCGGGCTGGCCCGAAGCGGCCTTCGCCGGCGCCCTGGGATTGGCTCTCGCCGGGCCGCGCCGCTACGGCGGCAAGGTGGTGGAGGATGCCTGGATGGGCGATGGCCGCGCCCGGCTGGAGGCGACGGACCTGCGCCGCGCCCTCGGTCTTTTCGCGGCGAGCTGCTTGGTGCAGTTGGGCATCGTCGCGGGCATCGCGGTGTTGATCACGCAGCTTTAGGCAGTCAGCGGGCATCGGCGATCTCCCAGAGCCGGTCGAGATCGGCATGGGCTTCCAGATGGCCGGCCAGAGCATCGAGCGCTGTCTCGACCCGCGCGGCGTAGTCCAGGCCGCGCGGCCGGTCGCGCCGGATACGGGCGAGGAAGGCGTGGCGGAAGCCGTCGGCGCCGAACAACCCGTGCAGATAGCAGCCCATGACCCGGCCGCAGGCGGAGACCGCGCCGTCCTGGTCGTCGCTTTTCCCGACGGAACGCAGCATCGGCCGAGCCGTGTCGGGGCCTGTCGTCTCGCCCATATGGATTTCGTAGCCGCGCACGGTTTCGCCGGTCGAGGCTTCGACCGCGCCGGTTTCGCGCAGGGTCTTGGCGCCGCCGATCACGGTATCGACCGCCAGCAGGCCCAGCCCCTCGCTGGTCCCGGGGGCACCTTCGATACCTTCCGGGTCGGTGACCGTTCGGCCAAGCATCTGGTAGCCGCCGCAAAGCCCGATCACCAACCCGCCGCGCCGATGATGGGCGCGAATGTCGATATCCCAGCCCTCTTTCCGCAGAGCGTCCAGATCGGCGCGGGTGGATTTGGAGCCCGGCAGCAGGACGATATCGGCATCGCCCGGCAGCGCGCGGCCGGGCGGGACGATCTCGAGTGCGATATCGGCTTCCATCGACAGCGGGTCGAGATCGTCGAAATTGGCGATGCGCGCCAGGCGCGGCACGGCCACCCTGATCGATGCACCATCTCGCGCGCGGGTGACGGGCGGGCGGTCGAGCGCGACCGCATCCTCGGCCGGCAGGTCGGCGGCCCGGTCGAACCAGGGGATCAGGCCCAGGCAGGGCAGGCCGGTCCTCTCGCCGATGATCGCGATGCCGCCGTCGAACAGGGTGGGATCGCCGCGGAACTTGTTGACGATATAGCCCTTGGTGCGGGCCTTCTCACCGGGCGAAAGCAGGGCATGGGTGCCGATCAGGCTGGCGATCACCCCGCCCCGGTCGATATCGGCGACCAGGACGACGGGCAGGCCCGCGGCCTCGGCGAAGCCCATATTGGCGATATCGCCCGCACGCAGATTGACCTCGGCCGGACTGCCTGCGCCCTCGACCAGGACCAGATCGGCCTCGGCCGCGATCCGGCCGAAGCTTTCCAGCACCTTGGGCAGCAGGCCGGCCTTCATCGCCGTGTATTCGCGGGCGCCCGCGCTGGCCGCGACCCGGCCCTGCAGGACGATCTGGGCGCCGATCTCGGATTGGGGCTTCAACAGGACGGGGTTCATGTCGGAATGGGGCGGCACACCGCAGGCCAGGGCCTGGACCGCCTGCGCGCGGCCGATCTCGCCGCCATCGACGGTGACGGCGGCGTTGTTCGACATGTTCTGCGGCTT
>JAQCGR010000315.1 GCA_027619995.1 Pseudomonadota bacterium
GGTTGCCGGGTCCTGCCGCACCGCCCCGGTCGATCTCCTCGAGCCGCGCACGGCGCAAGCCGCGTCCCGGGGCCAGCAGCGACAGGGCCTCGAGCAGATTGGTCTTGCCCGCACCGTTCGGCCCGGTCAGCACCACGGGGCGGCCATCGGGGGCCAGGCGCAGGCGGTCGTAGCAGCGGAAATTCGTCAGCACCAGGCGCGTTACCGCACTCCGCCCCCGCCAGGCCGCGAGGTCGTCCCGCGGGACGGTTTGGCTCAGCGCGGCGACCCTCACACCCGCATGGGCATCAGCACGTACAGGGCGGTCGCGTCGGAGCCGTCCTGCACGATGGTCGGCGAAGCGCCGTCGGCCATGATGAACTTGGCGCCATCGCCCTCGATCTGCTGGGTGATATCCAGGAGATAGCGGGAGTTGAAGCCGATCTCGATCGCATCGCCCTGATAGGCGACCTCGATCTCCTCGGTCGCCGTGCCGCTTTCCGGGCTGTTCGCGGTGAGCACCAGGTTGTTGTTGCTCAGCGACAGCTTCACGGCGCGCGACTTGTCGGTCGAGATGGTCGAAACCCGGTCCACCGCCTTGGCGAAACTCGCGGCATCGACATCCATGACCTTGTCGTTGCCGACCGGGATCACCCGCTCGTAATCCGGGAAGGTGCCGTCGATGAGCTTCGAGGTCAGCACGACATCGTCGAAGGCGAAGCGGATGCGCGTGTCGCTCAGCGAGATGCCGACCGGATTGGTCGTGTCCTCAACCAGCTTGCGCAGCTCGGCCACCGCCTTGCGGGGCACGATGACGCCGGGCATGCCGTCTGCGCCCTCGGGCAGGGGAATCTCGACCCGAGCCAGACGATGGCCGTCCGTCGCCACCGCGCGCAGTGTCTTGGTGCCCTCGACCTCCGTCGCATGGATATAGATGCCATTGAGGTAGTAGCGCGTTTCCTCGGTCGAGATCGCGAAACGCGTGCGGTCGACCAGATTGCGCAGCTCCGCCGCCGGCAGGCTGAACTGATGGGGCAGATCCCCCGCGTTCATCACCGGGAAGTCTTCGCGCGGCAGGCAGGCCAGGGTGAACTTGGCGCGGCCCGCGCGCAGAACGATCTGTCCGCCGTCCTCGGACATCTCCATCCGCACCTGCGCGCCATCGGGCAGCTTGCGCACGATGTCGTAGAGCGTATGGGCCGGCGTCGTGGTGGCGGCGGCCTGTTCGACCTCCGCCACGACCTGCTCCTCGATCGCGAGATCCATATCGGTGGCGTTCAGGCGCAACCCGCCGTCTCCCGCGTCGAGCATGACGTTCGAGAGGATCGGAATCGTGTTGCGGCGCTCGACCACGCTTTGCACATGGGCCAGGGCCTTGAGAAGCGCGGCCCTTTCGATGGTCAGTTTCATATCCAGCGGAATGTAAGAGGGTCCATAAATTCACCCGGCCGAGCGGGTTCCCCGATACCGTCAAGGGAACCTTCGTCGGGGTTTCGCAGCGTTGGCGCCGCTGGCCCCTCTAACCGGTCAATCATTATAGACGAAGTGATTGAATCGGCAAAGTTTTCGATCAAGGAATCGGCGAATTGCGCAACCTGGACCGGGGTCCGGCCGGCGTCAGCTTTCGAGCATGCGCAGCAGCAGCTCGACATCCTCGGAAAAGCCCGAATCGGTGGAACGAAGCTCCTCCACCTTGCGCACCGCGTGCATCACCGTCGTGTGGTCGCGACCGCCGAATTTCCGGCCGATTTCCGGCAGCGAGCGGGTGGTGAGCTGTTTGGCCAGATACATGGCGATCTGTCGTGGCCGGGCGACCGCGCGGGCGCGCCGGGCCGAATGCATATCGGACAGGCGGATATTGTAATGCTCCGCCACCCGCTTCTGGATTTCCTCGATGGTCACGCGCCGGTCGCTCGCCCGCAGCAGGTCGTGCAGCACTTCCTGCGTCATCTCGAGGCTGATATCGCGCCCGACCAGGGTGGCATGGGCGACGATGCGGTTGAGCGCACCCTCCAGCTCGCGGACATTCGAGGTGATCCGATGGGCCAGGAATTCCAGCACCTTGCCCGGAATCGCCTGCGAGAAGTTTTCGGATTTGGCCTGCAGGATTCCCAGGCGCAGCTCGTAGGTCGTCGGATGGATATCAGCGACCAGGCCCCAGCCGAGACGCGACCGCAGCCGCTCTTCCAGCCCGTCGAGATCGGAGGGCGACTTGTCGGCCGAGATCACCACTTGGCGGTTCTGATCGACCAGGGCGTTGAAGGTGTGGAAGAACTCTTCCTGGGTCGATTCCTTGCCGCTGATGAACTGGACGTCGTCGATCATCAGCACATCGACCGAGCGGAACTGCTCCTTGAAGGACATCGTGTCCTTATACCGAAGCGCCCGGATGAACTGGTACATGAACTTTTCGGCCGAAAGATAGATCACCCGGCGGCGCGGATCGCGCTTGCGTATATGCCATGCGATGGCATGCATCAAATGGGTCTTGCCAAGCCCCACGCCGCCATAAAGGAACAACGGGTTGAACGGCGCCGCGTCGGATTCCGCCACGCGCCGGGCCGCGGCATGGGCGAATTCGTTCGGCTTGCCCACGATGAAATTCGGAAAGGCGAAGCGCGGGTCGAGCCGGCCGCCGATATCGTCGCGCATCTCGGGCACGGCGGCGACCTCGTCGTCGTCGGATTTCGCGGCGGCGGTGGCGCTGTTCGGGGCCTCGACGATCACATCGAGGGCGCGCAGGCCATCGTTGAGGCCGTTCCACATCGCGCAGATCCGGTCGGCATAATTCGTCACCACCCAGTCGCAGATGAAGCGGGTCGGCACCGAGACGGTCGCCCGGCCGTCCCGGACATCCTTCAGGGTCAGCGGTTTGAACCAGCTTCGATAGGTCGCCTCGCCGAACTCCGCACGCAGCCCCCCGCGCACACGGGCCCATTGCGACCGGATTTCAGCTTCGTCGTACAAGTCAGCCATGCCTTAACTCTGCCTCCAGGGCAGACCCGCGCTTTTCCAGCCGTTCACAGTGCCGCGATGCCCCTCTTCGTCGAGCCCGCCCTCGAAGCCACCGGCGAGATTGTAGCAACGGCCGTAGCCCCGGCCTGTCATCTCGATCGCCGCCGCCTTCGACCTTACGCCCGACCGGCACATGAAGACGACCGCGCGATCAGGCGTCACCCCCTCGTCGCGCAGCGTATCGGCGAAATTCGGATTGACCGCCATGGATGGGTAACCCTGCCATTCGGCCATGAGCGGCGCCTTGCCGACGGAGTCGAGATCGGCAACGCCGACAAAGGACCACTCCGCCGTCGTCCGGCAGTCGACAAGCACGGCATCTGATTCGGAGGACAGCAATTCCCACGCTTCTCGCGCGGAAATATCGCCCGCATAGGCTTGTTCCGGCACCCCTGGTCTCCCGCCAAGAAGTCGTCAATCCATTCGACTTATCAAGGCGGCTGGAAGCCCCAGGGCCTCCGGCACATCAATCCACTTTTCGCAAACAGGTAACCTCAAGTATTACTTTGAGGTATTATATAGTTTTATTAACCTGCTACCAAATAAAGTGGATTTTTGATTGCCCAGTTCTTATTTTTTAAGACGTCGTGAGATCGGCGACGGTCATCACCATCAATGTACCGGCGGCGGATCGGGGGCGCAACGGGACACATGGGGAACGGGATATTTTTTTACTGGACCGACCCGCCACCGCCACCGAACCGTCGAGCGGAGACCCTCCCGCGCGGGGTTGCGCGGGCCCAAAACGAAACCGCGCCCCGTAAGGGGCGCGGCGGAATTCGGGCCTCCCGGAGGAGGCAGTGTCAGAGCGCCTTGACGCGCTTCGACAGGCGGGAGAGCTTGCGCGCCGCGG
>JAQCGR010000020.1 GCA_027619995.1 Pseudomonadota bacterium
TGTTGAATCAGAAATCCCGATCCAACGGAACCCCCTATTTCGATTCACGCAGATCGGATGATGCTCTAGGTCACCGACTCATCCGTTTGGAACCATGTTCACGGTCCCTCGGGCAGGGCGGCACTCGCCCGGGAAGAGATAAAAGCCCCCGGAGCCAGTCCATGGAGAGCGGCGCCGGACGCCATCCGATCCATCTCGCGAGCCACGAAAGAAGCGCCCTGCAGCGCGGCTCCTATCCGCAGGACGGTCGGCTCGTCATAGCGGCGCCCGACAATCTGGATGCCCGTCGGCAGGCCCGCCGGGGTGAGTCCCGAAGGAACCGAAAGGGCCGGGCACTGACCGACGAAATTGAACGGGCAGGTCATATCGAGACCAACGAAGCGCCCCGCCTCGTCATCGCTCTCGAAATCGCTGTCGTTCATATCGATCGGGGGCGCGACCTGCGCTGTGGTCGGGCAGATCAGAGCATCGTGGTCGCGCAGAACGCCCGCCAGGTCGCGCCACATGCGCGTCCGCAGAATCTCGATGCGCTTGAAGGCGAGAGCGCTCATCGAGAAGCCTTTCTCCATCAGTTGGACGACGGCGGGGTCGAGTTCATCCCTGTGGCTTTGCAGGGTGTCGCCGAAGCTGGCCGCCAGGAAGACGCCCCAGTAGTCGGCCCAGGCATCGACGATCTCGCGAGTCCACGGCAGTTCGATGGGTTCGACGATGGCGCCCTTGTCGGCCAGGAAATCGACCGCGCGGCGCGTGTTGATCTCGACCTCGGGCTGGACGCGGTAGAATCCGAGATCGACGCTCAGCGCCAGGCGCAATCCGGATACTTCGCGCGGAACAGGCATCGCGATATCCGGGCTTGCGGGGAGCGATTGCGGATCGCCGTCGTCCGGGCCGGCCGCGACATTCATGAACAGGGCGGCATCGTCGATCGTTCTGGCCAGCGGACCGAAGTGAGAAATCGAATCGAACGCGGTCGGCAAGATATCCATAGGGATTCGGCCGAGACTCGGCTTCAGTCCCACAGTGCCGCAAAATGCTGCGGGTATCCGGACGGAGCCGCCCATGTCGGTGCCCTCGGCCAGGGCCGCGCAACCGGTCGCGACGGCGACCGCCGATCCGCCCGACGAGCCGCCCGAGGTTCGGCCGAGGTTCCACGGGTTGCGCGTATCGCCCCATAGCGGGCTGCGCGTGAAGCTGGAATGGGCGAACTCCGGCGTCGTCGTCCTGCCGATGAGGATGGCGCCCGCATTCAACAACCGATCGACGATGACGGGTTGCGCCTCGGGCACCCAATCGGCGAAGGCCACCGATCCGCGCGTCGTGAGTTTGCCCCTAACGGGCGTGAAATCCTTGATCGCGACCGGCAGGCCATGAAGCGGGCCGAGGGCAGCGCCGGACGCAACCCGGAGATCTGCCCGACGGGCCGCCTCCAAAGCCTCGTCGCCATAGACCGCGCAGAACGCATTGCAATGCGGATTGACCAGCCGGATGCGTTCCAGGCTCCGCTCGATGAGTTCGACGGCGGAGAGGTCCTTCCGACGGATGAGCGCCGCAAGCTCGAGCGCGGGTTTTCGGAGTAGGTCCTCGGCCATTTGTTCTAGACGCTTGCTGTTTGCCCGGATGCCCGGAATTCGCGCAATCCCCGGCAAGGATAAAATTGCACGGCCGATACCGCGGAGGAATGGTTACCGCAGTCACAGGCCGGGTGGGAGGGCCTCGCCAATCCCTTCTGGAAGTGTTTATCGTCGGGGTGATTCGGGGGCGCCCTGAAAAAGATCCGGTCACAGCCTGTTTCGACAGACAGGCCGGTGATAAGGGTGAAATCTCGAATGGGAAAGGCAGGTTGATTTGAAAAATGTCGCGTTCTTCGGCGCCGGACTTATGGGCGAGCCGATTGCCGAACATCTGATCGATGCGGGCTATGGGGTTACGGTCGTGTGCCACCGCAACAGAGCGCCGGTCGAAAGACTCGTCGCGCGGGGTGCGGTCGAGGCGGAAACGGCCGGCAAGGCCGCGGCCCAGACGGATGTCGCGCTTCTCGTGCTGCCCACCTCGGCGGATGTCGAGACGCTGGTGTTTCGTCCGGACGGGATCGCAGCGGGCATGCCCGAGGGCTATCTGATCGTCGATATGGGGACCTGCTATCCCGCCGACACGCGGGCACTCGCAGCCCGTATCGATACGGCCGGAGGCCGGTTTATCGATGCGCCCGTGACAGGGGGCATAGAGGGCGCCCGGGCAGGCAGCCTGACTCTCATGGCGGGGGGCGACCCGGCGATCCTCGAATCGATACGGCCGATCATCGAAACCTTCTGCCACGAAATATATCATTTCGGAGGGCTCGGCGCAGGACATGCGGCCAAGCTGATCCAGAACATGGTCGGATGGATCGAAGTCGCCGGTGTCGCCGAGGGTCTCGCCCTGGCAAAGGCCATGGATTTCGACATGGACATGTTTTTCAAGATGCTCTCCTCGTCGCATTCCAACAGCCCGATCATCCAATGGATGGTGCCGAAGGTCCTGTCGGGCGCGTTCGACGATGTCGAGTTTCGCCTCGATCTCGCGTTCAAGGATATCCGTCAGGCCGCGAGCTTGGGGCGCGAGGAATCGAAACTGCCGTTGCCGGTCGTCAATGCCGCGACCGAACTCTTCCAACTGGCGCGGGCTTCCGGCTACGGCAGCCAGGACAGCACGGCCGTCGTTCGCGGCCTTGAGACCGTGCTGGGCCAGGAAATCCGCGATCCGCGCTGGCGCAAGGATTCGGACTGAGAGCGCCGAAAATGGAGAACGCCGTGAAGCCCAAAGCGCCCCTAAGAGTGCATATCAGGAACACCCGCTGGGAGACCCCGGAGAATCAGGCGATCTTCACGATTACGCCCGAACATTTCGCCGAAGCCGTCCGGTCTCATCCCGATCTCGCCTCGAGCCTGGAGCCCAGCTTCGGTATCGGCGCCGACGATTTCGAGGAGGATATGCGCGCGGCCGACGTCCTGGTCGGGTGGGACTTCCCGACGGATAATCTTGCTGAAACAGCGCCCGCGCTGCGCCTCATTCACATCATCGGCGCCGGCGTCGAGCATCTGTATCCGATGGACTGGGTTCCCGAAGCCGTGACGGTCGTCAACAACAAGGGCGCGCATGCAAACAAGGCCGGCGACTACGGCCTCATGTCGGTCCTGATGTTGCACAACCATGTCCCGCAACTGATCGAGAATCAAAAGAGCGGACTCTGGCGCTCGCTTTACTCGACGCCTATTGAAGGCCGAACGCTGCTCGTGATCGGCGTGGGCAGCATCGGCTCGGCCGTCGCCCGCAAGGCCAATGAACAGGGGTTGCGGGTGCTCGGCGTCACACGCCATGGCGCCCCGGTCGATGGCGTCGACGAGATGGCGACGACCGCCGAACTCGACGCCATGTTGCCGCGCGCGGATTTCGTGTTCGTTTCAACCCCGTCCACGCCCGAAACGCGAAATCTTCTGGACCGCCGCCGCCTCGGACTAATGAGACGCGGCGCCGGGATCGTCAATGTCGGGCGGGCGGACGTGATCGACTACGAGGCCCTCAGCGAGATGCTCGAGTCCGGCCATCTGGGCGGCGCGATCCTCGACGTCTTCGACCCCGAGCCGTTGCCCTCCGACTCGCCCCTGTGGAAGGTGAAGAATCTTCTTGTCACGCCCCATGTGTCGGCGGATGACGGGGACTCCTACGCTCAGATCACGCTCGATCTTGTGTTCGGCAATCTGCGGCGCTATCTGGCGGGGGAGCCGCTGCATAACGTCGTGCGCACGGAACTCGGATACTGACGGCCGAGGTCCGTCTACCGGCATAAAGTGGGGCATTCCCGGATCGCCCAAGGCCTCCATGACGACTTGATAGGATGAGCCGGGAGAGGCGGAGCAGGAGGAAGAGGCTTGGTCACTTCCCTTATCGCGAGCGCCCGCGATTCTGCTCGACTGGGGGAGGTCGTACAGTCGACCGGCAAGGACTCTTTCTATGCCGGGCTCGCCCAGTTCCTCGCCGAAACGCTGGAGTGTGAGCGCTGGCTGGTCATGCGCTATTCGCGTTTCGCAGCGCCTGAATTCGTGCTCAACACGGCCATGTCGGATGACGCGGTTCGAATCTACCTGAAGGGGCTCTATCGCCTCGACCCCCTGCTGCGTCTCGTCCGTTCGGGGACGCGTGAAGGCGTCTTCGTCCTCAGCAGAATTCGCGAGTCTGGCGGACACACGGCCTATTTCGACAAAATATTCCAGATGTCGCTCATCTACGACGAGGCGGCCTGGCTACTGCTGGTGCCGGGCGGCAGCAGCATCGCGGTATGCCTGGAGCGATCGTCGGAAAAATTCTCGGACGACGACATCGAAACCCTCACTGCCATCTCCCCACTGGTCCAGGCCCTGCACCGCGTTCATCTTGAACGCGTTCTATCGCTCTCGACGCAAAACCTTTGGTACGGAGACGGGGTTCGATCGCAGCAAAAGGCTGTCCTGATCCGCGATCGACACGGAGCGGCCGTCTTTCAGAACGAGCAGTGGTCCGTTCTCGCTGACCAGGTCAGGGCAATCGAATCGCTGGCTCTGCGGGAACAGGCCGATCGGGCCGCTTCCGGGTCCCAGGCGCTGAGCGCCGAAGCCATCCTGCATTGGGAGAAACTCGACGACCATTTCGCCCTGGCGCCCGGCGGACAGATTTGGGTGATCGAACCGCGCAGCCCCGGATACATCCAGGCCGATTTCGCGGAGACGCTACGCGATTTCCAAACGCGACACCTGTTGACGCCGCGCGAGAAGGACATAGTCGATCTCGTCCTGCAGGGCTATCCGAACGCCGAGATCGCCAAGCGACTCGGGATCGGTATCGGAACGGTGCGCAACCACCGATACCGGCTCTATTTCAAGCTTGATATCACCACCGAGCGGGAACTGTTCTTTCTGTTCATCGAATTCCTCCTGGGACGGGGCAAGGGCGACCAAGACGGAGGATGACGACCGGCCAACACCGCGCCTGTGCATGCCCGGGCAGGGCGGGATGGCGTTGTGATTGGGGTCACCATTGTTGAATGCGCAGCCCTTCTATTTAATTCCCTCAACGCCCATCGACCGGATCGACGGATTCCAGGGGTCTGGCCCGCGAGGATCGTCGTTACCGGCTTTCCGGGCAATCTACGACTGAAGGGGATGACATGGGCAGCATCGATCAGGCGCTTCAGCAAAACAGGGCAAGCCTGGATCCGAATCCGATATATCGTCCATTCCCCCTTGAGGAATACGAAGCCCGCTGGCGCCGTGTCCATGCGGCAATGGAAGGGAAGGGTTACGACGTCGCGGTCGTCTGGGGGAAGACGTCCGGCGTCTATGAGCGCGCCGGCGACACCCTGTATCTGACGAACTTTTTCTCCACGCATTCCGGCCAGGAGCCGGACACCGTGCTGTGGAACGCCCGATCGTATTGCGCAGTCCTGCTGGAGACCGGCCAGGTGCCGGAGCTGATCACCGACGAGGGCGACGCGCGCCGGGACGTCCTGGCGACGGACCGGTTTCAAGGACTCTACGATCCGATCAAGGGGCTCGCCGATGCGCTGAAGGAGCGCCGCCTCGAAAACCACAGAATCGCGATGGTCGGGTCCGACACGCTGCCGCTGAAATACTGGCTGCAGCTCAAGGAGATGCTGCCCGGTGTCGAATGGATCTTCGAGGACGACCTCATCCGGGACGTGCGCTTGATCAAGAGCGAACGTGAACTGGCGCTCTTCCGCGAGGCCGGAGAGCTCGTGACCCGCGCCGAAACCGCCTTGATGGAGGCGCTCATCGCCGGCCGCCGGGAATCGGAGGCCGCAGCCGCGGGAGGAAAGATCATCCTCGAAGGCGGCGGCGCCTGGCATCGCATCGCCATTTCACACGGCGCCCTGAGCCATTACCTCGAGAGCGACCCCGTGACCGGCTTCAGCACGGTCGCGCCCGAGCCCGGCGATATCGTTCACGGCTTCATCTACGGCCCCACCCTGAAGGGCTATTGGCTCGATCCGGGACGGACCGCGGTTTGCGGCGGCCGGCCGACGGCAGCCCAGAAGCACCTCGTGGAAACCCTGGTCGATGTCATGGAGTCGTTGATGTCCGCAATTCGACCTGGGGTAAAGGTAAAGGATGTCGCGCTGCTCGGCGACAAGCTGTCGACAGAATCGGGATATGTAAACGAAGTGCTCAAGAAGGCCTGGCCGTATTACGGGCACAGCAACGGTTGCATGTGGGAGGCGCCGTATATCGAAACCCGGCTGTGCAGCGACGACGACCTGTTTCAGGAGAACATGGTCGCGAGCGTCGAGGGTTTTTTCACCTCGGAAGAGGCCGGCACCGCAGTCTTCGAGACGAACTACATCGTCACGAAAGACGGCGTCGACGAAATCACCCCGGTTCCGCATGTCTTCTGGTGACCGTCTGGCCTGCGACTGTTCGTACCAGGCATTAAGTCCCGACGCCCCGCACAATTTTGGGTCTCGCGGGAAACACTTCTACGACGCCCTGGTCAATGTCTAAACCAAGACCCTCGCCCGGTTCGAAGGGCCCGAGCCGACCGCCGAGTCAGGAACCGGCGGTGGCGCCCAGTGCAAACTGGGCGACAACCCACCCTTCGAAATACAGGCTTCCGACTGCCTATCCGATCTGATCGGCCACAAGGACGAGGGCTGAGGCTCAGGCGTCCTCGGCCTCCAGCCGGTCCCAGATCTCCTGGACCCAGCCCCGGATCGTCAGGGCTTCCTCCCATCGGTCGGAGAGTTCGTAGCCGTCGGGGCCGGTCATGGCGTAGTCGGGCGGGCCGAGTTCGCAGAGGAAGTTGAAGACCTCGCCTTCCTTCGCGCGGGCGCGCCAGCCGCGCATCCCGTCCTCCCACCAGCCCTTGGCCAGATCGACCCATTTCTGATGCTGGGGATAGGCCAGCGGCAGCTGGATCTGTTCGCGCCCGGCGACCCGTCCCTGGAGGGAATCCGAGCGGTTCAGGATGCGCTGGATGAAGGCCCGGTCGCGCGGCAGGAGCGGCAAAGGAAATTCCCGGTCCACGACGAAATGGGAGAGATCGGCGCAGAGCCGCATCTCGGGCACCGCGTCGAGCAGCGATAGGGTGAAGAAAAGGTCGTTGGTGATGCAGTTGCGGTGGGTTTCGAAGAGGACCGGCATGCCCGTCTCTTCCGACTGGTCCATCCAGGCGCGGATCACGGGAATGGCACCCTCGACCGTGACCGGCATGACCTGGCCGATGATATTGACGAAACGGGCGTCGAACTCCTTGGCCATTTCGAGCACCGGGCGCAGGCCCGCCACGGTTTTGGGAAAGGCGTTGACGATGCAACCGAGGCCATGCTTCTGGACGAAGGGCAGGCAGGCTCGCGCGTTGTCCATGTCGATCGAGCCGAGATCGACGGCCACCCCGTCATAGCCGGCGGCGGCGATCATCTCGAAGGATTCCTCCCGACTGCGCTCCTTGCCGTCGGGCCGGCGCAACTCCATCGCCCAGAGCGACTGAAAGATTTCGAGTTTCGGCATGGCGTCGTCTCCCCCACGGATGAAGGATGCATCCTGAGCGGCCTCCCACGGCCCCGCAAGCGCCATGCTCAGGATGGCCCGTCGCGGTCCGTACCCGATTCACACATCCTGCGTCGTATTATCAAAACACACATCGCTGTCGTCCCCGGACGACACCGTAAGGAGGCACTGGCAAGACCTGCCGCGCTCTGTCGCCCGGTCGCGGCAAATGTTATGTCTCGCGCAGGGTTTTCGACGGATAATCGAGCGGGAGGCAGGCAGGTCATGGATGAAGTGAAGGCAAATCCCGAGCAGGGCTACCGGGTGCAGAGCGGCAACAATATGCCGATCCAGGCGCCGCTGATCCCCGATCCTTTCGTACCCTATAACTGCCCGCATAACGCCAACCTGATGATCGTCTGCCGCACGGACAAAGCGATCCTGGACAAGTATCTAGCGCCCACGCCCTTCGAGGCGATCGACGACCGCTATGTCGTCTATGCCTCGGATTTCACGCACTGCGACAAGACGCCCTTCATGGACACGGGCATCATCGTCCCCGTGCGCTGGGGCGACCGGACGGGCGGCTATTTCCTGTTCGAATACGAGGACAACGATTCGGCCATCGCGGCCGGTCGCGACCTCTGGGGCTATCCCAAGAAATACGCCGAGATCCCCTTCGAGGAGAGCGAGACGGCGGTGCGCAGCCGAACGATCCGCAAGGGCGAGACGATCATGGACCTGCGTTGCGACCTGACCAAGCCGGTGAAATTCGAGTCGGTCGTGATGACGCCGCATCTCAATATCCATGTCCAGCCGGGACCGGACGGGCGCATCCTGAACAAGCGCATCATCGAACGCGACACCTCGCCCGATTTCGAACTGGAGAGCGAGCGGAAGGTGGCGGCCAAGGTGACCCTGCGCGGCCTGCCGAGCGACCCGCTGCACGAATTGCAGCCCAGGGAGGTGCTGGGGGCGAGTTTCATCATCGGCCATTTCCACGCCACCGAGGAAAACGGCTGGGGCCGGACGGTGGCGGAGCTTTAGGGGGTGGAGGCGCCAAAACTAGGCAACCTCGTTGCCACACACCCACCTCACCCCGGCCCTCTCCGCCCCCAGGGGCGGAGAGGGAGAAGATCGTGACTTTCCCTCTCCTCCCCAGCAGGGAGGAGAGGAAGGGGCCCGCGCCGGAGGCGTGGGAGGGTGAGGTGGGGATGGCACAGCGACACGCTTGGAAGTGACTTAGGGGGAGCATCCATGACAGGCACCGTGCGTTTAACCCTCGCCGAGGCCGATACGCTGGTCCATGCGGCCCTGACCGCCCATGGGATATCCGAGGATCAGGCCCGGGCGATCACGGATACGGTGGTGATGACCGAACGGGACGGCTGCCCGTCCCACGGCATGTTCCGGGTGCCCGGCTATATCCTCTCCGCCCTGCGCGGGCGGACGACGCCGGGTGCGGTGCCGGTCGTCTATGACCTGGCGCCGGGCGTGGTGCGGGTGGACGCGGCCAACGGCTATTCGCCCCTGGCGCTCAAGGTCGGGCGCAAGCCCCTCGCCGAAAAAGCCCGCAAGCAGGGCATCGCCGCCATGGGCATCGTCAACGCCTATCACTTCGCCGCTCTCTGGCCCGAAGTCGAGGCCCTGGCGGCGGAAGGGCTGGTCGCCTTCGCCTTCGTCATGGGCCAGGCGGATGTGGCTCCGTCGGGCGGCATCAAGCCCCTGTTCGGCACTAATCCGATGGCCTTCGCCTGGCCGCGCCGCGAGGGCCCGCCGGTCGTCTTCGACCAGAGCTCGGCCGCCCGCTCGCGCGGCGACATCATGCTGCACGAGCGCGACGGCAAGCCGATTCCGCTCGGCGTGGCGATCGACAAACACGGCGATCCGACAACCGACCCGACCGCGGGCCTGGCCGGCGCGCAGCTGCCCTTCGGCGGCTACAAGGGCGGCAATCTGGCCCTGATGGTTGAGCTGTTGGCCGGCGCCCTGGCCGGCGGGCTGTTCAGCTATGAATCGAGCGCGGTGCAGCCCGAGGAGTGGGGGCCGTCCATCGGCAGCGAATTCATGATCGCAATCGACCCGGCCCGATGCGGCGGGGGCAGCGCCGAGGCCGTGCTGGACCATGGCGAGGCCCTGTTCGCCCAGGTTCTGGACCAGGAGGGCACCCGCCTGCCCGCCCAGCGCCGCGCCGTCGCGCGCGCGAAATCGAAAGCAGAAGGAGTCGAAATTCCCCAGCTTTTGCACGACCGGATCGCGGCCCTGGCCCGGGGCGACACCGCCCTGGAGGAAGCCGGATGAACGACATCAAAGATTGGTACGAACGGCCTCATCCGGTGACGGGCGAGCGTTATATCGCCCGCGACGAGCCGGGCTATGTCGATATTCCGACCTTCATGCGCTGTCCCCGTCCGGCGGCAATCGGCGAAGCCGATATCGCCTTTGTCGGTGTGCCCTATGACGGCCAGGCGACGGAACGGGTCGGCGCGCGTCAGGGGCCGCGACAGATCCGCGACGTCTCGACGACCCTTCGGGCGATCAACCACGCAACCCAGGTCGATCCCTTTGCCCTGTGCCGCATCGCCGACGCCGGCGACGTGCGCCTGCCCCGCGCCTTCGACGTGATGGACACGATCGAGGATATCGCGGGTTTCTACCGGCCCCTGAAGGCGGCAGGGGTGATCCCCCTCTCCGCCGGCGGCGACCATTCGATCAGCTATCCGATCCTCAAGGCCCTGGCGGCCGAAGGGCCGGTCGGCCTGATCCATATCGACGCCCATCTCGACCTCTGGGACACATACCTGGGCTCGCGCTATCACCATGGCAGCCAGTTCCGCCGGGCCGTCGAGGACGGCCTGATCGACCCCAAGCGCATGATCCAGATCGGCCTGCGCGGCGCCCAGAACACGCGCGAAGGCTGGGACTTCCAGCGCGAGCTGGGCATTCGCGGCATCTATATCGAGGAGTTGCGCGAGATCGGCATCGAAGCCGCGGTCGAGGAGGCGCGGCGCATCGCGGGCGGCGGCCCGGTCTATCTGACCTTCGATATCGACGCCCTGGACCCGGTCTTCGCCCCCGGTACGGGCACGCCCGAGATCGGCGGCATCACCACCTTCGAGGCCCAGCAGCTTCTGCGCGGCCTGCGCGGGCTGAACTTCATCGGCGCCGATCTGGTCGAGGTCTCTCCGCCCTTGGACCCTTCCGGCAACACCGCCCTGACCGGGGCCACCCTGATGTAAGAAATGCTTTGCCTGCTGGCCGAGGCGAAAGCCAATCGGGAATAGAACTATCGGTTCATCATGAACTCCTGATTGCATGCATGCCCGAGCGAACATATACTGAACGCATTGCTCCATGCATGGTCCGGTACCCATGCCGATTCGAAACATCATTCTGCGATTTCTGGCCTGGGCCGCCGTCGGAACAGGTCTCTGTCTGGTCCCCGGTCCGGCGCGAGCCGGGCTGATTGCGGATGCCGTCGTCTGCTATTTCGGCGGCCTCGATTCCGACCATCGGATCGCCGCATGCAATGGCTTGCTCCGGCAACCCCTGGTTTCCGGCGAATGGCGGGCGGACACGCTTCAAATGCGGGCGGAAATTCTGGCGGCATCGGGGCGATACGAGGACGCCCTGGACGACCTCGATACGGCCCTGGAGATAGCACCAGACGACACGTCACTCCTGGTCCACCGTGGTATTGCCCACTACGATGCCGGTTACCCGTATTGGGCCAAACTGGATCTCGATGGAGCCATTGACGCCGGTACGGCCAATGCCCGGGCTTTCCTCTTTCGCGGCTATCTGCATTTCGAGGACGCTGAATTCGAAGATGCGCTCAAGCGCTTCGAAGACGCGGTGGAACACGACGGCAAAGACCCCCATGTCTGGGCGGCACGTGGCCTGGCGCGGGACCATCTCGGCGACTTCGAGGGCGCGCTCTCGGATATCGACCGCGCCATCGAGATCGACGACACCGTGGCCGCATTCTTCAACCACAGAGGAATCGTCTATTCCGATCTTCGCGAATACGAACTGGCGGAGAAGGCTTTCGACCGAGTGATTGAGATGGAGCCGGCCTACCGGATGGCCCGTATAAGCCTAGGAATCACGCTCCGGAAACTCGGACGCGTCCGGGAGGCCGTCGCCGCGTTCAATATCGCCATCTTTCTAGAGCCCAGCGACAGCGACGCTCATGAGGAGAAGTGCTTCACTCTCGCCTATGCGCTGCTTCTCAACGAGGCGATGGAAGCCTGCGACAGGGCCATCGAAATCAAGCCGGACTACGAGGAACTCTACGACACGCGAGCCTTCGTCCTGTGGATGCGCGGAGAGAAAGACCGCTCGACTGACGACCTCATGGCCGCTTGGGACCTCAATCCGAACAGGCCGGGTCCCGAGTATCGGACCGAGCAGTTCATCACCGTTGCGATTCAGGCACTGCTCAACAAGCTCGGCCACAGGACCGACAATATCCGCGGCCTGTTCACGGCCGAAACGGGCGCTGCCATAAGACACTACCAACTCGAACAGGGCCTCCGGGTGGATGGTCTGCCCAGCGCCGACCTGCTCGCCCATCTCGAACGGACGATCGAAGGCTAGGCCGCCTCCAACCCGCACCAATCGGCGACGAAGAGGGCGATGGCCTGGGTGTTGCGGCGGACGCTTTCGAGATTCACGCGCTCGTTGAAGCCGTGGATATCCTCGGCCTGAGGGCCGTAGACGAAGGACGGGATGTCGGCGTTGAGGCCGAAGAAGCGGGAATCGGTGGCGGCAGTGATGGCGATCTCCTCCAGCGGCGCGCCGAAGGCGGCCTCATGCGCGCTCCGCAGGGCGGCCTCCGCATCCTCACCGCCGGTCAGGACATAGCCCTGGGCCTGGAGGCCGTGGAAATCGACCACCGGCGGGTTGTTGGCGAGGAAGGGATCGCGGCGCGCAGCCTCGTCGATACAGGCGCGGATTTCGGCCTTGGCCGCTTCCATATCCTGGCCGGGATAGGTCGCGACCCGGCATTCGAAGCTGCACCATGCCGGGACGCTGGAGGGCCAGTCGCCGCCCCGGATGATGCCGACGTTGAAGTTGATCGGATGCTCGACCCCGGCGAAGGCCGGATGCTTGCGGTCGTCCGCGTTCCAGGTCTCGATCAGGCCGTGGACGGCCTGCATCAGGGGGAAGGCGGCGGTGATGGCGTTGGCGCCCGTGCCGGTGGTCAGAACGTGGACCGGATGGCCTTGCAGATCGACCTTGAACCACATCGGCCCGACTTGGGCGCGGACGAGTTTGTCGTTGAAGGGTTCGGGGATCAGGGCGGCCTCGGCCCGGTAGCCGCGCGCGACGCAGGCCAGGGCGCCGTTGCCGGTGCATTCCTCCTCGATCACCGATTGGAGATAGACATCGGCCGCCGGGCGCCAGCCGGCGTCGCGCAGGGCATCGAGGGCGTAGACCAAGCCGGCAAGCCCGGCCTTCATGTCGCCCGCGCCGCGCCCGTACATCCAGCCATCGGCGATGCGCGGCTCGAAGGGCGGCGAATCCCAGCGGTCGAGCGGCCCCGTCGGCACGACATCGATATGCCCGTTCATGATGAGGGAGCGACCCTTCGGTTTATCCGAGCGCCAGGCCCCGACGACGTTGTAGGCGTTCTCGTAGGAGACCGAATCCGGCACCTGCGAGAAGCCCGGCAGATTTCGGATGCGGTCGAGATCAATGCGGAAGCGGTCGACGCCGTAGCCGCGCTCGCGCAGGGCGGCGGCCATGAAATCCTGGCCCGGCGCCTCCTCGCCGCGCAGGGTCGGATAGCGCACCAGTTCAGCCAGAAAATCGGTCTGCTCGGCGAAACGGGCATCCACCGCATCGCGGATTCGCGCACTCAGCGCGGCGTCGATCATGGCAATGCTCCTTTTCGCGGACAGCGTAGACGGCACGGACGCGATCCTAGGATGGCCGGGAGCGGGTTGCTATCCTCCGCGCCATGTTGCGCCTGAGCGTCCTCGATCAATCCCCCGTCCGGCAGGGCGCCACCCCTTCCCAGGCGATCCGCGAAACCATCGATCTGGCCAAGCACTGCGACCGGCTGGGCTATCACCGCTATTGGCTGGCCGAGCATCACGGCACTCCGGGCCTCGCGGGCTCGACGCCCGAGGTGCTGATTCCCGCCGTCGCGGGCGCGACGGAGCGAATCCGGGCCGGCTCGGGCGGCGTCATGCTGAGCCATTACAGCCCCTACAAGGTGGCCGAGAATTTCAGGATGCTTGAAACCCTGTTCCCGGGTCGTATCGACCTGGGAATCGGCCGCGCGCCGGGCGGCGACCGGCGAACCATCATGGCCATGTCCTACGGCACCGGCGGCATTCCGATCGAGTTGTATCCGCGCCAGGTCTCGGACCTGATCGGCTTCCTGGCCAACGACCTGGAGGCGGACAACCCGTTTCGCGGGATGGAGACCATGCCGACGGGCCAGAGCGCGCCCGCCCTCTGGATGCTGGGCTCGTCGGGCGAGAGTGCCCGCGTCGCGGCCTATTTCGGCTGTCCCTATTCCTTCGCCCATTTTATCACCGACCAGGGTGGGGTCGAGGCCATGGCCGCCTACCGAGACCAGTTCCGCCCCTCGTCCCGCCTCGCAGCGCCGGAGGGCAGCATCGGCGTTTTCGTGCTCTGCGCCGAGACCGAGGAGGAGGCCCGCCACCACGCAGCCAGCCGCGACCTGTGGCGGCTGCGCCTGGAACGCGGCGAGCTGGGCCCCTTTCCGCCGCCCGAAGAGGCGCTGGCCTATGACTACAGCGCGGCGGAGATGCTGCGGGTCGAGGAGAACCGGCGGCGCCAGGTGGTCGGCGATCCCGCCCAATGCCGCGCGCGATTGGAGGCTTATGCCGAGTCCTACGGCGTCGACGAGGTCGTTGTCGTCACCATCACGCACGATTTCGCGGCGCGCATCCGGTCCTACGAATTTCTGGCCGAAGTCTTCGGGATGGGGATGGGCATGGTCGAGACAGGGCAGCGCGAAGCGGGAGACTGAAGACGCGCCACCGGTCGGCGTTATTCGGCGGCGACCTCGGGGAGCGGTCCGCGCGTTTCCATCCGCCCGCCACCGTCCAACGGAAGCCAAAGCCGGACCCTCGTGCCGACCCCGACTTCGCTGTCCAACTCCAGCACCCCGCCCAGAGCCTCCATGATGCGCTTCGAGAGCGGCAGGCCCAGGCCGGTGCCCTCGTACTGGCGCGACCAGGAGTTTTCGCCCCGGCCGAACGGCGCCATCACCTTGGGCAGATCGCGGGCCGCGACGCCGATGCCGGTATCCTCGATGGCGATGATCATGCTGTCCCCCGCTTCGACCGAAACGCGCACCTTGCCTTCGGCGGGGGTGAACTTGACGGCGTTGGACAGAATGTTGAGGAGAACCTGACGCAAGCGACCCTCGTCGGTGCGCACTGGCGGCAGGTTGCCGGGGACATCGAGTTCGAGCGTCACGTTCTTTTCGCCCGCCAGGGTCTGCATCATCCGGGTCGAGGCTTCGACGATCGCGCCGACCTCAACCGGCTCTATCCGGACGTCGATATGGCCCGACTCGGCCTTGGACAGATCCAGCACGTCGTTGATCATGGTGAGAAGATGCTGGGCGCTATCATGCACGTCGCCGGCATATTCGCGGTAGCGGTCGTTGCCGACCGGGCCAAAAGCCTCCGACCGGGTGAGGTCCGAAAACCCGATGATGGCGTTGAGCGGCGTGCGCAATTCGTGGCTGATATTGGCCAGGAAATCGGACTTCGCCTTGCTCGCCGCCTCGGCCCGGTCGAGCGCTTCGGCGAGATCGGCGTTCTTACCGCCGACTTCGTCGACCATGGCGTTGAAGGCGTCCACCAGTTCCACCAGTTCGCGCGGGGCGGGACCACGGGGTTCAGGCGCCTTGACCTCGAATCGCCCGCGCGCATTGGCGTGGCTCGCCTCCACGACGGCGCGTATCGGACCGGAGAGGTAGCCGGCCAGCCACCAGCTTATGAAAGCGACGACGACGATGCCGAGCAGGATGATGCCACCGGCGGCGAACTGCACGTCCGAAGCCCGGCCGATCAGATTTTCCATCGGCTGGGGCACCATCGCTCCCCAGCCCACATCGGGCACGACCGTATAGCCGGCGATCATGTCCTTCTCGGCCGCGGGTGAATAGAAGATCGAGACGCCACTTTCGCCCCGCATCATCGCCTGAACGGGCGCGACCTTGGAGATGTCCTTGGCCTCGTCGCGCCATTGGGCATTCGGATGGGCGATCACATGTCCCGTCCGATCGACGATCGCGGCATGGCCGCCCTTGCCGAAGGCCACCGACTGCTGCAACTCGACGAAGAAGGCGTTGGAGATCGCCGCCAGGGAGATCGAGCCGTCCTGATTCGCAATCACCATGTAGATGCTCGGATCGCCCGTCGAATCCAGCTTCACATTGCTGAAACGCACGGTTCCCGTGCTTGCCTGAGCTTCGACGATCAGAGGAGCGAGCGACGACATCATCGTCTCGGGCAGAGCGTCGCCCGGCTGACCGCCGCGAATCGGCAGCCATTCGAGGATATTCCCGTCCGGCGAAATCAGGCAGACATGCTTGAAATGCATGGATTCGAGCAGGCTCACGACCTCCGGCTGCCAATCCCCACGCTGCAAGGCGGCGATGGACATGCGAAAAGCCGCATTGGCGTCATGAACATAGTTGGACAGGGCCAGGACGATATTGTCGGCAACCTGCCGATGCATATCGCGAACCGAGGCGATTTCCTTCTGCAACGCCGATTGCTGCACCCAGGCGCCGAGCAAGGCAACCGGCAGTGCGGCGATAAGCGTGAAGCCCAGGAACAGAACGTGGTGTAGCGCCACGCGCTGACCCAGACGGCGAAGCCTCAAGCCCATGAAACAGCTACCTGCCTGTTTTCTCGAACCGCGCTACGCGTATAACGCGCAATCCTACATTGCACTATAGCGCAAACTTGCATCGATGCCCCCCCGCTTCCGCGTTTATCGTCTGGTTCTAGACCACGATGCCAACCTTCCAATAGGACCGCGTCGGCGGCACGGCCATCATATCGGCATAGGGGTCGACGGTGGCCATGAAGGCGCCGCTCTTTTCGTTCTCTTCGGTATCCGCCGGACTGCGCCAAAAGGAAACCGAGGCCGTCAGGCCGGTCTTCCGAACCGAGCAGAGCAGCGCACCGCGGAAGCCCTCTTCGCCTTGATAGGAGGCGACATCCTTGGGCCAACCGGCCGCGACCTCATCCAGGCGCTCCGGTTTGATCGTGACATGCGCGACCCGGGCATAGGTGATATCGCCCGTGGTGCCGGGCGGAACCTCGGCCATCACTTCCATGAAATGCAGATCGGGCTTGGTCAGCCGATGCGCGCCGACCTTGGCGACGACGCTTTTCAACTGGCCCGATTCGTTGGCTTCCATTGCCGCTTCGCTTTCGAAGACTACGACCGAGAGAGTATGCGGCCCGGCCCCGTCGATCAGGAAATATCCCTTGGCGAGGCCGTCATACCCGCCGACCCCGACCCGCCACAGTTCCTTCACTTCCGCCATGCCCTTGACCGAGATATCGACGTAGTTCAATCGCGCGAACATGAACAAGGTCCCCCTTCGCCTCAGCAATCTGCGAATACCCTAGTCCTATCTGGAAGGCGGCGTCTGTAGCGGTCCGCGCCGGCTTGGGCTACCGTCGCGACGGAATCGCGATGGAGGGGGCTCACCATGACGCGCAAATTCGCCGATCCGGACGGACAATGGACGCTCAAGATTCCCGTACCCTATGTGAAGGGCGTCTGGGATGACGACCTGATCACCCTGTCCGGCCAGGTGGACATGAAGGGCGATGGGATCGTGCAGCATGCCGGCGACCTGGACACCCAGACGGGGATCGCGCTGGGGCATATCCGCAAGGTTCTGGCCGAACTGGGCGCGAGCATGGCCGATCTGACCAAGCTGGTCGTCTTCTACAAGACGGATGGCAGTGTCGACGAGGATGCCTACCGCGCGCGCCTGGGCGCGATGATCGGCGACGGTGCCGAGATGGCGATCACCTTCGTGCCCCTGCCGAATCTCGGCTATCCCGGCATGATGGTCGAGATCGACGGCTACGGCGTGAAATCCCCCGGCCAAAACCTTGCTCGGCGCAGCACCAACCCGGACGGGCTGATGCCCCTGGGCGGCCCCTTCGTTCACGGCATCCGCTGCGGGGAGATGATCTTCACCAGCGGGCAGGACGCGCGCGACGCCTCCGGCAAGCTTTTGCATCCCGGCGATTCGGTGGCGCAAAGCAAGCTCTGCCTGGACAACACGGTTCGCATCCTCGATGCCCTGGGCGCGGATATGAAGGATGCGGTCAAGTTCAACGCCTATTACCGCGGCGCGGGCACGGCTGAGGAATGGGAGCGCAGCGCGCGCGTGCGGGCGAGCTATTTCGAGGAACCCGGCCCGACGGCGACCGGCCTGCCGGTCCATCATCTCCATCCGGCCGGCGCGGCCTTCCGGTTCGACTGCTGGGCGATGCGCGGCGAGGACGGGTCCCGCCTGGCGCGCGAGCATGTCTGGCCCGAGGGGCATTGGGACTGGCCGATCCACCTGCCCTACAAGCACGGCCTGAAATGCGGCAGCAAGATCTTCGTCGGCGGGCAGGTCTCGCTCGACCCGAAAGGCGCGGTGATCGATCCCGGCAAAATGGGACCGCAGACCGCACGCGCGATGGACAATATCGGCCGCGTCCTGGCCGGGTTCGACGCCGGTTTCGGCGATATCGTGAAGCAGAACAGCTTCTATGCCGGGACCGACGATCCGGGCGATCTGCACAGCAATGTCGATGTGCGCTCGTCCTATTTTTCCAAGCCGGGCCCGGCCTCGACCGGGGTGCCGCTGAATTACCTCGCCTATAAGGACATGCTGACCGAGATCGAGGCGATCGCCGTCAAGAAATAGGTTTCTGGATTTCAAGACCGAGACACGATGGGGGAAAAAGGACCGTCATGCCGCTGAACGAACTGACGAGAATGAGCGCCGCCGAGGCGGTGGACCGCCTGAGGGCGAAGGAGATCAGCCCGCTCGACCTGATCGACGCAGCCGAGGCCCGGATCGCGGAGGTCGAACCGGCCGTCAACGCCCTGCCCACCCTGTGCTTCGACCGGGCGCGCGACCGGGCCAGACGGCTGATGAAGGAAGGCGCCCCCGCGGATGCCGGGCCGGGCTGGCTCGCCGGGCTGCCGGTCGCGATCAAGGACCTGACCGAGGTCGCCGGGGTGCGCACGACCTTCGGCTCGCCGATCTTCGCGGATTACATCCCCAAGGCATCGAACGTGACGGTCGAGACCCTGGAGCGGAACGGCGCGGTCGTTATCGCCAAGTCCAACACGCCGGAGTTCGGCGCCGGAGCCAATACCTTCAACGAGGTCTTCGGCAAGACCCTCAACCCCTGGAACACCGCGCTGACCTGCGGCGGCTCGTCCGGCGGGGCCGCCGTGGCCCTGGCCACGGGCGAAGTCTGGCTGGCCAGCGGCTCCGACCTCGGCGGCAGCCTGCGCACCCCGGCCAGCTTCTGTTCGGTGGTCGGCCTTCGGCCGAGCCCCGGCCGGGTCGCCCGTGCACCCTCGGCAACACCCTTCGCGAGCCTGAGCGTCGAAGGGCCGATGGGCCGCACCGTCCGCGACACCGCCCTGATGCTCGACGCCCAATGCGGCCAGCATCCACGCGATCCGATCTCGGTGCCCGTCCCCGCAACATCGTTCCGGGGCGCCGCGGAAGCGCCCCGGGCACCCGCCCGCGTAGCTTTCAGCATCGACCTGGGCGGCATCGTGCCGGTCGCCCGGGAGGTCGCGGCGGTCTGCCGGGCGGCGGCCGAGCGTTTCGCCGGGCTGGGCGCGACGGTCGAGGAGGCCTCGCCCGATCTGCATGACGCCGGCGATACCTTTCAGGTTCTGCGCGCCGCCAAATTCGCGGCCGAGCGCCAACCGCTGCTGGAGAAACACCGGGACAAGATGAAGCCCGAGGTGATCTGGAACATTGAGAAGGGCCTGGCGCTGGACGCTGGGTCGATCGGCGGGGCGGAATTGGCGCGCGGGCGCATGTATCAACGGGTCGTCGATTTTTTCGAGACTTACGATGTCCTGATCTGCCCCGCCGCCCTGGTCGCGCCTTTCGACGTCGAGACCCGCTATATCGAAGAGGTCGAGGGCCATCGCTTCGACAATTATGTCGACTGGCTGCTGATGAGTTCGGCGATCACCCTGGTGAGCTGCCCGGCGATCTCGGTGCCCTGCGGATTCACCAAGGACGGCCGACCGATCGGCCTGCAGATCGTCGGCCGACCGCGCGGCGAAGCCGAACTTCTGTCCTATGCCGCGGCCTTCGAAGCGGCGGCGGGGCTGGCCGAACTGGCCCCGATCGATCCGAGAGTCGGGACGGCCTGAGGCCGGGCTACTCCCCGGCCCTCGGCTTCGCGAGGAAGTCCGGCGGCGCATCGAGAGGCTGCCCGGCACTCGGCCCGGTTTGCGGCACGGACGAGGGCGCCGGCCCGGTATCCGCCGGCGCGGCCTCCTTCGGCGCGACGGCGCCGTAGGCCCGGTAGCAGGTCGTCCAGCCGCGCCGCAGATCGGCCCGCTCGGGCACGCCGTAGAGCGCCGCGTGGGTTTCCGCATCGCGCACCGCAAGATCGCATTGATCGGCATAGCCACCGAGGCCGCGTTCAAGCGCCAGGATTCGCACCAATGTCTGGAGGTCCTGGATCGCCATCAGAGCGTCTTCCGGATGGTCGTAATCCGGCTTGTCGATCGGCGTTTGGGCGCGCGAGGGCGTGGCGGCAACGGCCATGATCGCGAATACGAGAAGGAAAGCACTGGTTTTCATGACGTCGAGCTTCCATACGGAGCGATAGGACGAACGGGCGACGGTACAGATCTCGGACAGGCACTCGGATTTCGCCAAGAGGAACATAGGGTCAGCGATTCAATTCGGCGAATTGCCGGGCCAGGGACCGGGCCTCATCCCGCTGCGATGCCGGAATCTGCCCGGCCAGCGCCCGAGCCGCTTGCGCAGCCTGTTCCTCGCCCGCCTCTTCCGCAATCAGGAACCACATATAGGCGTGCATCGGATCCGCCGCGCCCCCTTCGCCCTTGGCGAGCAACGCCCCGAGGGTGTATTGCGCCGGGGCGACGCTCGCCTTAGCCGCCGCCTCGTACCAGCGCCGGGCGGCCACCTTGTCCGCGGGCCCACCGAGCCCCCGATCGAGCATCAGGCCGAAATTGTACTGGGCGGGCGGAAAGCCGGCCTCTGCGGCGCTTTCGTACCAGCGGCGCGCCAGAGCGTCGTCGCGGGCAATGCCGCGGCCAAGCTGATACATCACCGCCAGCTTGAACGCGGCTTCCCGATGACCCTGTTCCGCCGCAGCGCGATACCAACGCGCGGCCTGAGCATCGTCCTTTTCGGCCAGCAGGCCCTGTTCGAAACGCACGCCCAGGAGGAACTGCGCCACCGGATCGCCCTTCGTGGCGGCGTCCCGGTACCAGCCCATGGTCGCGCCATAGTCGGCTTGCGCCGAGCCCTGCGCGAGCGCCGGCGTCACCGATGCGACGATAAGAATTGCCCCCAACACGAACCGCTTCATAGCTCGGCCCGCCCCCTGGCCTGCTCTTGTCTGTTGTTGCGCGATAAACCTAGCCCAGCACCCTACGGCGCGCCAGCCGCCGCCTTAGCGGACGGAGAGGGGCGCTGCAGGTCCGGCGGCCAGGCGCGGATCAGCCGTGCCTCCTGGCCCGGCTGCGGTGCGGCATAGCAATCGTCATCGGCGATGGTGACGTAGCAATAGACGGTTTGGGCCGGCGGGGCCATCAGCCCGGCCGCCGCCGCCAGGGTGAGCAGGCGCCTAGGCGTCCCCGATACGGACAACGGTCCGCCCCCGCACCTGGCCCTTGAGAATGCCGTCGGCGAGGCCGGGCAGATCCTCAAGCGGAACCTCGGTGATGGCGCTTTCCAGGGCCTCGGCCGGCAGATCCTTCACAAGCCGGCCCCAGGCCTCGCGCCGGCGCGCGGCCGGGCACATCACCGAATCGATGCCGAGCAGGTTCACCCCGCGCAGCAGGAAGGGAATGACCATGCCCGGTAGGTCCGGCCCCTGGGCTAGGCCGCAGGCGGCGACGCTGCCGCCGTATTTGATCTGGGCCAGCACGCTGACCAGGGTCTTGCTGCCGACCGTATCGACGGCGCCCGCGAAACGTTCGGCCAGGAGCGGCTTGGCCGGTCCTTCCGAGAGCTCGGCCCGGTCGACGATCGTCTTGGCGCCGAGGGCGCGCAGATAGTCGTGGGTCTCCGCCCGTCCGGTCGAGGCCGCGACGTCGTAGCCGAGCTTGGCCAGGATCGCGACGGCAACGCTGCCGACCCCGCCCGCCGCGCCGGTCACCAACACCTCGCCCGAGGCGGGCATGATGCCGTGATCCTCGAGTGCCATGACGCAGAGCATCGAGGTGAACCCAGCGGTACCGATCGCCATGGCGCGGCGCGCATCCAGCCCCTTGGGCATGGGCACCAGCCATTCGGATTTGACCCGCGCCTTCTCGGCATAGCCGCCCCACCAAGCCTCGCCCACGCGCCAGCCCGTCAACAGGACGGAATCGCCCGGCTTGTAGTCCGGGGAGTCGGAGGCCTCGACCGTGCCCGCGAAATCGATACCGGGAATGTGCGGATAATTGCGCACCAGCCGCCCGATGCCCTTGAGGACCATGCCGTCCTTGTAGTTCAGGGTCGAATGGGTCACGCGCACGGTGACGTCGCCCTCGGGCAGACGCGACTCGTCGAGTTCCTGGATCGCACCGGCAACCTTGCCGTCATTTTCCTCAAGCACGAGGGCCTTGAAACTCATACCGCCTCCGATTTGGATGTCGTCGCCCCGCGCGTCAGCGCAGGGGCTCGATGATGCTGCACATATTGGCGACGCCAGCGCCGCCCATGTTGAAGATACCGGCGAGGGACGCCCCGTCGATCTGAATGCCGCCGGCCTCTCCGCTCACCTGCATGGCCTGCAAGACATGCATCGAAACGCCGGTGGCGCCGATCGGATGGCCTTT
>JAQCGR010000316.1 GCA_027619995.1 Pseudomonadota bacterium
TGGCGGGGGGGCTCGGCGCGCTGCTCTATCTCTCCCTGCTGCTCGTCGATCCCTATGGGACGGTCTGGTTCTCGCCGCCGTTGGCCCGCGCGCCGGTCGATTCGAACCAGCGTTTCTCCTATCCCGCAATCGCCCGTGACCCGGCCTATGACAGCGCCGTCATCGGCACCTCGACGACGCGGATGCTGCGCCCCGATCTGCTCGAGGAAGCGTTTGGCGGCAAGTTCGCCAATCTCTCCCTCAACAGCGGCACCGCCTACGAGCAACGGATGCTTCTGGATCTGTTCGCCCGGCACCATGACCCTATCAAGACGGTGGTGGTTGGCATCGACATCATCTGGTGCGAGCGCCAGGACGAATACGAGCGCTTTACGCCGCGTCCGTTTCCGCCCTGGATGTACGACGAGGACCGCTGGAACGATCTGCTGCACTTGTTCAACCTGCGCGCCTTGGAGCAGACGGGCAAGGAGATTGGCTGGCTTCTGGACCTCCACGATTCGGCCTTCGATGCCAACGGCTTCCGTGCCTTCCTGCCGCCGCGGGAGGAATATGATCTCGAAACGGCTCGCGGCCATATCTATGGCAAGGGGCCGCGCGAACCGGCGGCCCCGGTTGTGCCTCCGGTGAGCGTGCCGGACGAGGAACGACAGGCCTGGGTCTATGCGACCCATGCCGAATTGGCGGCCATGCTGAAAGGCCTGCCGGCGGCCACGACCAAGATCCTCATGCTCGTGCCCTATCATCATCGGGCGCTGCCGGTCCCAGGTTCCCTGGCGGCGTCCGAATGGGGTGAATGCCGGCGCCGTCTGGTCGATATCGCCGGCGGGTTCGAAAATGTCCATGTCGTCGATTTCATGTTTCGCTCGGATATCGCCATGCGCGACGAGAACTACTGGGATGTATTGCATTACGGTGCCGATACGGCCGATCGCTTGCCTGGCTGGCTGGCCGAAGCGGTGCGCGATCGGGCGGGGCGTCCGGGTATCTTCCGCTATCTCGGCCCCGGCGGGACACGCTAGGCGGGCTTTCCTTTGCCGCGCCATCGGCTAGAGTGTGCGCCAACCCATTTTCGCGGTGCTGCGCCCGACCCGCGACTGCGCCACTCAAACAAGGAACGCAACCGCCATGCAGATCACATTTTCCGAACCCAAACTGCCGACATCCGGAACTCTCGTCGTCGGCGTGTTCGAGGAAAACGTGCTGACGCCCGCCGCCAAAGCCGCCGACAATCGTCTCAACGGCGCGCTTTCGCGGGCGATGAAGGCCGCGGATTTCACCGGTAAGGCGCGCCAGACAGCGGAACTTCTGGCGCCGGCCGGGTCCAAGCTCGACCGGATCGTGGCGATCGGAATGGGCAAGGCCGATGCGATCGACGCTCTCGGGGCCGAGAAGGCCGGTGGCACGCTCTACGCCAAGCTATCCAAGGCCGGCGGCCCGGTCACCGTGGTGGTGGAAGGTGTCGGGAAAGCGGGAATGCGCGCGCCCGAAATTGCCGCGCATATGGCTTTCGGCCTTCGCCTGCGCGCCTATCGCTTCGACAAATACCGCACGACCATGAAGAAGGAGGACAAGCCGCGCCTCAAGAAGGTGGCGTTCGGCGTCAAGGGTGCGGCCGCAGCCAAGCGGGCCTACCAGCCCCTCGCCATGATCGGCGACGGAGTCTACTTCACCCGCGATCTGGTGTCGGAGCCGGCGAACGTCCTCTATCCGGAAAGCTTCGCGGCCGAGGTCAAGGCCCTGACCAAGCTGGGCGTCAAGGTCGAGGTGCTGGGCGAGAAGCAGATGGAGAAGCTCGGCATGGGCTCCCTCTTGGGAGTCGGGCTGGGCAGTCGTCGCGAATCCCAACTCGTCGTCATGCAGTGGAATGGCGCGCCCAAATCCAAGAAATCCAAGCCCATCGCTTTCGTCGGCAAGGGCGTGACCTTTGACACGGGCGGCATCTCTCTCAAGCCGGGCAACGGCATGTGGGATATGAAATGGGATATGGGCGGCGCCGGCGTCGTCAGCGGGCTGATGAAGGCCCTGGCCGGCCGCAAGGCCAAGGTCAATGTCATCGGCATCCTCGGGCTGGTCGAGAACATGCCGGACGGCAATGCCCAGCGGCCCGGCGACGTCGTGACTTCCATGTCGGGGCAGACCATTGAGGTCCTCAACACCGATGCCGAAGGCCGGCTCGTCCTAGCCGATGCGCTCTGGTACACGCAGGACCGTTTCAAGCCGGAATTCATGGTCAACCTCGCAACCCTGACGGGCGCGATCATCGTCGCCCTTGGCAATGTCCATGGCGGTCTGTTCAGCAATGACGACGAATTGGCAAGGCGGCTCGAGGCGGCGGGCAAGGCGGTGGACGAGCCGATCTGGCGCTTCCCCCTCCATGCGGAATACGACAAGGCCATCGATTCGCCGATCGCGGATATGAAGAATATTTCGACCGCCGGCGGCGCGGGCAGCATCACGGCAGCCCAGTTCCTGCAGCGCTTCGTCAACAAGGTGCCTTGGGCGCATCTCGATATTGCCGGCGTCACCTGGTCGAACAAGGACAAGCCGACCGTGCCCAAGGGCGCGACTGCCTTCGGCGTCCGTCTGCTCGAACGCCTGGTGGCCGACCACTACGAAGCCTAGCCGCGCGCAGTGCCGGCATGGGCCGCCCGTGACCGAGATCCGCTTCTATCACCTCCAGCGCAAGCCGCTGGAGCGTGCGTTGCCCGAGCTTCTCGAAAAAATCCTGGAGCGGGCCAGCCGGGCGGTCGTCATGGCCGGGTCCGAGGAACGCGTCGAAACCCTCGCCGGCCTGCTTTGGACTTACGAGGACCGCTCCTTCCTGCCCCATGGCTCGGCGCGTGACGGCCAGGCCGAGCGCCAGCCGATCTGGCTGACCCAGACCGAAGAGAACCCCAATGGCGCCGATGTCCTGGTCCTGACCGACGGGGCGAGTACGGCCGCGATTGGAGACTATTCGATCGCATGCGAATTGTTCGACGGCAACGATCCTGAGGTTGTGGTGGCGGCTCGGACACGCTGGACGGCTTATAAAGAGGCGGGGCATGAGCTGACCTATTGGCAGCAGACCGAGCGCGGAGGCTGGGAAAAGAAAGCTTGAGCCGTCGGCCCTCCGCATCGCATTTTTTCGAACATTGTCCGGTCACATATTTTGCACTACTCTGATATGCGGGAAAGGTATCGCGATTATTGGCGCTGTCACGCCATGCGAAATGACCAGTCGGGGGGTCGCCTTTGCCTTTGTATAGTTGGATGGAGATCGAAATGATGAATACCGAAAAGACGTTTTCCGACGAACTCAGCGATGAGGCACTCGATGCCCCGCGCATCCACGGCGTCAACGGCGTGGTAGGCACGGTCGGCACCTCCGGTTCGGCGCATGGTTGCACGGGCACGGTCGGTACGGTCGGTACTGCGGTCGACAAGGACTAGATCTTTCCAGGTCAAGCACAGGGCACGCGTCGATTCCGGCGCGTGCCCTTTTGCTTGCTTTCTGTGAGAAGGGTTTGCGATGAATGGTCAATCGAATGCCAATGCCTACGAATTTGCCGAAGCGGATGCATTGCTCGATGAGGCGCTCGACCGCGCACCGTCGGCGGTTCGCAAGACCGTCGGCTCCGCCGGCACCGCTGGCAGCATCGGTTGCATCTGCGGCACGGTAGGGACCGTGGGCTCCGCCGGCACTGCCGGATCTTCGGGCGGACACCGAGACGACTGATTCTCCGGGCTTCCCGGTTGCCCAGTC
>JAQCGR010000021.1 GCA_027619995.1 Pseudomonadota bacterium
CGCCGCGGACTGGCTGGGCCTGCCCTTCGAGAAGATCCGCGTGGTCACGGGCGACACCAATGCCAACGACTACGGCCACGGCACTGGTGGCTCGCGCTCCTTGCAGACCGCGGGGCCGGCGATGGGCCTGGCCGCGGAGAAGATCATCGAGAAGGGCCGCAAGATCGCCGCTCATATGATGGAGGCGGCCGAGGCGGATGTGAGCTTCGACGACGGCCGCTTCGCGATTGCGGGCACGGACAAGGGCGTCGCTATCCAGGAGGTGATCAAGCGCGCCTTCCAGGCCGGCCGCCTGCCGCCGGAATTCGAGCCCGGCATGGACGAACTCGGCTATTTCAAGCAGCAGGCCTTCACCTTCCCCAACGGCTGCCATGTCGCGGAGGTCGAGATCGATCCCGAGACCGGCGCGGTCGATCTCGTGCGCTATCTGTCGGTCGACGATTTCGGCAAGGTCTTGAACCCATTGCTCGTTGCCGGCCAGGTCCATGGCGGCGTTGCCCAGGGCGTCGGCCAGGCCCTATGGGAGGGGGCGTCCTACGATGCCGACGGCCAACTCGTGACCGGCTCGTTCATGGATTACTGCCTGCCCCGCGCCGATGATTTCCCGGCCATCGAGTTCTACTACAACGAGGTGCCGAGTCCGGCCAACCCCTTGGGCGTGAAGGGCTGCGGGGAAGCCGGTTGCGTGGGCGGTCCGCCCGCCGTGGTCAATGCCGTGATCGATGCCCTGGCGGATTACGGAATCGATCACATCGACATGCCGGTCACCGCGCAAAGCGTATGGCAGGCGATCCATGGCGGCCGGAGGGCGGAGGTGGAGTAGGGGAGAGCACACCTAGCTCCGGGCCTCATGCTGAGCCTGTCGAAGTATGAGGTCGTGGCACGATATTGGCGCCGGGCCAGCCTCACCCCTTCGACAAGCTCAGGGTGAGGAAACCGGGAACGTGACAATACGCCCCGATCTACCCCCGCTTCGCCTTGTCGCGGGCGAGGTGGCGGAACAGTTCCTCCTCGCGTTCGGCCAGCAGCGCAGCGCCATCGCGTTTCGACCAGTCGTAGATGCCCTTGCCGGAGGGCAGGCCGCGCTGACCCTGCTCGACCAGATCGGTGACCGGTTGGGCCGGCTGGTCGCCCGTGTGCAGATGCGGAATCAAGTAGACGCCGTAGGCGTGCAGGGTGTCGAGTCCGCCGGCATCGGCGGATTCGATCGGGCCGGTGATCGCGAGGCGGCGGCCGATGGAGGCCTTGACCACCGCGTCGATCGCTTCCGCCGAGGCGACGCCTTCGGCCCAGAGCGCCCAGGCCTCGCGCAGGATGGCGTATTGGAAGCGGTTGCCCAGGAACCCTGGGATCTCCCTGTCGATGATGACCGGCTCCTTGCCGGCCGCGCGCAGGGCATCGCAGACCCAGGGCGCGACATCCGGGTCCGTCTCCGGTCCGGCGCAGACCTCGACCAGGGGGATCAACTGGGGCGGATACCAGAAATGGGCGGCGATCACCCGGCCTCTGTGTTTGACATTGTCGGTCAGATCGCTGGCCGGCTGGCCGCTGCCCGAGGCAATCACCGTGGGCGGCGCGCAGATCGCGTCCAGCTTGCCGTAGAGTTCGTCCTGGATCGCTTTGTTCGCGGGAACGGCCTCGCAGACGAGCTGGGCGGCGGCGGCATCTTCCAGCTTCGTCGATACCCGGATGCGGGCCAGGGCGTCACGGGTCTCAGCCTTCGTGAGCAGGCCATGGGCTTCGAATTGCGCGAGGCTCTTGGCGATCTTGTCCAGGGCCGCGGCCAGACTGCCTTCGCTGCGCCCGATCATCACGACCTCCTGCCCGGCAACGGCGAAGGTCTGGGCCATGCCGTGGCCGATCAGGCCATTGCCGATCACGGCGACGGTGTCGAGCGTTGCGGGAACGGTCATGGCGGCTATCTCCTCTTCCTGGCGCGCCCGCGTCATGAGGCGCAATCGCGAACGGCGTCGCCGAGGCGACGCCGTCTGGAAGTTTGCTGTGTGTGACCTCCCGTCACAAGGCCGCGACGAACCGACTCGCCTCCCGATCCATGCGGGTGGCTAGGCCGCGACCGTCACCCCATGGCCAGACGCAATCGTCCAGAGGTGCCGCTGCGCGGCAAGGCACCGTCGACGGCATGGCGAAAATGTCTGCGGTCGTAGAGCGCGTCGACGGAAACGACCCTGCGATCGGACGGGTCGAGCACATCCGAAAGACGCGCATGCGGCAAGCCGCCGATATCCACAAGATCCACCACCTCGAACACCATGTCGGTGCCGTCCGTCTTTTGAAATCTTTGCCCCAGATTGATCTGTTTGGTCGTCATGTAGGTTCCCCGAACGCCTCTTATGGGGACAGCGCATATTATTTTATTAACCAATTATTGTTGTAGGTCCTGGACCCGTCAAGAAGAAAGTCAAGATAGTCATTGATACCGATGGGAAAATGGATGAGTGCAAAGGATTCGATGAATTATCTATTATGCAGGCAAGATTTCATCGAGTGTTTCAAACAGGCGGCTGGTATCCGCCGGCGTGTTGTAGAGATGCGGGCTGACCCGGATGCAGCCGCCGCGCAGGCTGATATGGACGCCGCGCGCGGCCAGAGCCGGTACAAGATCGGCCGGTAGGTCCGCTTGCGGTCGAATGCCGATGAAATGGGGCGCGCGGGACTCGGCCAGGGGCAATCCCCAGCCCCGGCTTTCGGCTTGGTTGGCTATCGTTTCGGTCAGCGGGCGCAGCGACGCCGCGATCGCCTCGACGCCCCAGGCCGCGAGTTGGTCGAGCGCGGCCCGGGCCATGGGCAGATGGATGAAATTGGCCCTTTCGCCCATGTCATAGCGCCGCGCGCCGGGCTCGTATTCACGGATATAGCCCGTGCGGCCTTCGCTTTGACGGGCGCCGGCGCGGTGAAAGCTATGTCCTTCCAAGGGGCGGCCTGCCCGGCGCTGGGGCGCTGCGTATAGAAAGCCGAAGGAGTAGGGACAGAACAGCCATTTGTAGCCGGCGGCAACGACGAAATCGGGTCGCACGGCATCGAGGTCGAGCGGCATGGCCCCCGCCGACTGGGTCGCATCGATGACCAGGGCGGCCCCGACCGCCCGGCATCGTTCGCCCAGGGCGACGAGATCGACCGTTGCCCCGTCGGTCCAATGGCATTGCGGCACGGCGACGATGGCCGTTTCCGGGCCGATGGCGTCCAGCACGGCGGCGGTCCATTGCCCTCCTTCCGGGCGGGCTGCGGTCCTGAGGGAACCGCCCGCCTGCTCGGCCTTGTCGGCCCAGGCATGCCAGTTGGAGGCGTGCTGGCCATCGAGCACCACAATCGTCTGTCCGCGTTCCAGGGGCAGATTGGCGGCGGCGGTGGCGATGCCGTAGCTCGCCGCCGGGATCAGCGCGACGCCGTCCGGAGCGGCGCCGATCAGAGAGGCATAGGCTGCCCGGACGGCTTCGACCTCGGCGAAGAAATCCTCGCGGAGGATTTTCCAGGGGCGACTCTTTCGCGACACGGCCCTTTCGCCGGCTTCTCGCGCCGTCTTCATCAGGGGCGAGAGATAGGCGCAGTTGAGGTAGGCGCGGCCCTCGGGAATATCGAACAGATGGCGCTGGCAGGGGATCATGGCGATCTCGGCAAGGCTGCGATGCGGGGGGGTGAGTTTCGGACCTGGCCGCGCGTCCGTAAACTGCCGGTTGGCATTGAAGGAGCGAGCAATGACCCTGTCGGTCGATCTCTATGTGTCCTACCGCAGCCCCTACAGTTTCTTCATGGCGGCGCGGCTGCGCCCACTGGCGGAAAGCCACGACCTGCGCGTGGTCGTTCGGCCGGTCCTGCCGCTGATCCTGCGCTACTCCGATGCGCTGGCGGATCAGAATCCGGCCCTCGGCCGTTACTTCAAAGCCGATGTCGCGCGCACCGCCGCCTTCCTCTGCCTGCCTTATACCGGCGTGCCCGACCCCGACCCCGTCGCGACCGACGAGAGCGGGTTGCGCACGGCGGCCGACCAGCCGGTCATTCATCGCATCACCCGGTTGGGCCTGGCGGCGGAAAAGCGCGGCGGCGGCCTGCGCTTCTATGAGGAATACGGACGGCTTCTCTGGTCGGGTGTGCCCTGGACCCGGGGGAACCACCTTGCCGGCGCAGCAGAAATGGCGGGCCTCGACTTCGCCGCGTTGGAAACGGATATCGTGGAGCGGGGAGACGCCTTCGCGGCGGAGATCGTGGAGAACGGCCGCGCCCTCGAGGCCGCGGGCCATTGGGGCACGCCGACCTGCGTGTTCCAGGGCGAGCCGTTCTTCGGCCAGGATCGCTACGATCAACTGGTCTGGCGACTTGAACAGAACGGCCTTGTGCAACGTTAGGACAGAGGAAGACGGCTATGGCGAAGGAATCGGCGGCGAAACAGGAATCGGCACTTATCGTCGGCGTGGGCCCGGGGCTCAGCGCCTCGCTCGCCCGGCTCTGCGCCAAGCAGGGCATGGCGGTCTCCTTGGCGGCGCGGAATACCGACAAGCTCGTCAGCCTGGTCGCGGAGACGGGCGCGCGGGCCTATGCCTGCGATGTCTCCAGCCCCGAGGCGGTGGCGCGCCTGTTCGCCGCCGTTGAAGGCGACACGGGGGTGCCCGACCTGGTCGTCTTCAACCCGAGCGCCCGCCAGCGCGCCCCCATCGCGGAACTCGATCCCGAGAAGGTCCGTCAGGCCTTGTTGGTTTCCTGCTTCGGCGGTTTCCTGGTGGGGCAGGCGGCGGCGAAGGCCATGCTGGAACGGGGCAGCGGTTCGATCCTGTTTACCGGGGCCACCGCGAGCGTGAAAGGCGTGGCCAATTCGGCGCCCTTCGCCATGGGCAAGTTCGGCCTGCGGGGACTGTGCCAGAGCATGGCGCGGGAATTGGCGCCAAAGGGCATCCATGTTGCTCATTTCGTGATCGACGGCGGCATCGGCAAGGATCCTGCCGGGAACGCCAAGCTGGACCCGGATGCCATCGCGGAAACCTATTTGCATATCCATCGCCAGCATCCCAGCGCCTGGACCTGGGAGATGGAGCTGAGGCCTTGGGTGGAGACCTTCTAGGGGGGGCTCCATCAAGATGCGATGTGCCGATCATCCTTCGAGACGCGCGCTTTGCGCGCTCCTCAGGATGAGGGGAGGTTGTGCGCGGGTCTTGCGTTAGACCCTCACCCTGAGCAGCCGGCCGGAAGGCCGGTGTCTCGAAGGGCGAGTGGTCGTTTAGCGCTGCATCCGAGCGACGATGCGACGGATGGTCACGCGCGGCACGATGCGCTGAATCCCCACGGCGAGCCTATTGCCCAGGCCGGGAATGACGACGGTCCGGTTCGCGCGGAAGCCCTCGTATCCGGCCCGGGCGGTCGGCGCCGCGGCGGCTACGCGTTTCTCGAACGGCTTGGAACCTGTCATGTCGGCCCGTTCCGCGAATTCCGTCGCCACCGGTCCGGGGCAGAAGCAGGACACATGGACAGCGCTCCCTTTGGCCTCCTCGGCGAGCGCCTCGGTAAAGGACAGGACATAGGCCTTGGTGGCTTAATAGACGGCCATATAGGGGCCGGCTTGAAATCCCGCCATCGACGCGACATTCAGAATCCCGCCCCGGTCGCGCGCGATCATGCCGGGCAGAAGCGCGCGGCTCAGATCGGTCAGCGCGCCGATATTCAGGCGGGTCATGGCGGCCTGGCGGTCGGCGTCGATCTCGACGAAAGCACCGCGCGCGCCGAAGCCGGCATTGTTGACCAGCACGTCGATCGCCAGTCCATCGGCGGTCAGCCGTCCGACGAGATCGGCGACGGCGCCCGGCGCCGCCAGATCGGCGGCGATCGGATGGGCCGCGATACCATGTTCGGCGGCCAGCTCGCCGGCCAGGGCGCGCAGCCGGTCTTCGCGCCGCGCGACCAGCACGAGATCCGCGCCATCGGTCGCGAAAAGCTTGGCGAATTCGACACCCAGCCCAGCCGAAGCGCCGGTGATCAGGACCGTTTCGCGGGCCAAGGCGTTTTGAGTCTCAGGGGCGATAGGCCGCCATCTCCTCCGGCGGCGGGGCCTCGGGCAGGCGGCAGACGGGAAGGCGCCGGCGCATGGTCTCGGCGAAATCGCGCAGGCAGACCTCCTCCCGGCTGAGCGGCCCGGCGGCGTAGCTGCGCGAGGCCATGCCCGCCTGGACATTGGCGACCAGCTGGGTGTCCTCCGTGTTGACCACCCGGTTGATGCGCCAGTTGAGATAGCGCGCGGCGCGCATCTCGCGCCGGTCGTCAGGCAGGGCATAGGGGATTTCGCGGATGATCGTCTCGGTCGGCGAAACGGGAATCATCTGCATGAAATCGATCTGGTCCGGATAGACGTCGAAGGCGAGATTGGGAAACAGCTTGTAATAGGCCCAGAGGCGCCGTCGGCCCTCGGGCAGATGGTTGGCCTGCGGCAGATGTTTGAGATAGCCGCGCACGCTCCATCCCTGGGCCGTGCGCTCCACCGGCTCGCCGCTCATCTTATGGACCATGCCCCCGACCTCGATGCGGTAGCTTGATCCGAACAGGCTGGTCAGGCCGTCATGGGCGACGGGGATATGCAGCCCGTCGGCATAGTTGTCGGTGATGTTCTTCCAGTTGACCGATCGCGGCCGCAGGGTGACGCGGCCCAGCGGCTTCATCTCGGTGAAGCGGTAGGGCGCCAGTTCCTCGGCATAGGGCGCCATCAGGGCAGCGACGGACGGCCCTCCGTCATCCTCGATACGGGCGAAGACGAAACCGTTCCAGACCTCCGTCTGCGGCTGGGCGAGGCCATGCGCGGCTTTGTCGAAGCCGTCGAAGGTCTTTTCGTAGGGCACCTTCCGCAACGACCCGTCGAGGCCGTAGGTCCAGGCGTGATAGGGGCATTGCACCGCGCGCCCGCAATTGCCCTGCGAACCGTCCAGCAGGCGCGAGGCCCGGTGCCGGCAGACATTGAAGAAGACGCGGACCGCCCCGTCGCCGCCGCGCAGGGCGACCAGCGGTTCGCCCATGAAATCGAAGGTGACGTAGTCGCCGGATTCCGGCATGTCCGCCTCGTGGCAGACCAGTTGCCAGCTCGGCATGAAGACGCGTTCGCGCTCCAGCGCGAAGAAACCAGGATCGTCGTAGACCCAGGCGGGCAGGGACCAGGCCGAAAGATCCTCTGTCTCGTCGCGGGTCGGCATTCTGTGTATGCGGGCCATAAGGATCGCTCCAGGGGTGTAAACCCAGCAATCAGGAGTGCCATAAGCCTCGTCCGGCCGCAATCGGCATGGTCAGGAGGCCGGGCGAAGGTGCCGGTGTTTGATCCTTGGTGCGTATCGCACCATTTTGTCGTCGAGACGCGGACCAGGAACGTAAATTGATGCCAGGGACGTGATTTAATGACTGAACGATGCTCCCGTGCTCAATGCGGAATGATCGTCGCTCTTCTTTGTACGGCTGTCGCCTTGCTTGCCTCCTGTGCCGAGTCGCCGGCCGGTTCTGAGGCGGCCTTCGACCGTGGCCGGGCCGATGGCTGCAACAGCGGTCTATCGGACGCCAACAAGCCGGGCTACGACACGCGCTATACGAGGAATCAGGCCCTGTATGCGGCGGATACGGGCTACCGCGAGGGGTGGGACAAGGGATATGACACATGCTACTGGCGGGAATATCGCTACCCGACCTGGGAAAGCGGCCTCGGCGGGATGTGATGCGGGCGGCCTGTGGTCGCGCGGGTCCGGGCTCCCTTCTGCTCGCCGCCGGCTGCGCAGGCGAGAAATCAGGGGCATGGCGCAATAGGGAAGTCAGGCAGGTATGATCGAAATCATCATCGAGCGATGGGATTCCTCCGCGGGCCGCACCGAATTCCTCTGGTCCGTCTGGCGTGACGGCAAGCGCGTCGAAATGGGCGGGCCCCATGACGATCCTGCACTGGGCGAAGCGGTGGCGCGGAGGTATTGCAGCGCCGCTCTGGGCGCCGAACCCGACAGGGTGAGCCGGCTCTAGACCGAGACCAGAGTCGAATAAGCCAGGGTGCGGAACTCGTCGGTCACCGGCTCGACCGTGCCGCTGGGACCCTGGTACTGGGTCATGAAGACGCCGGTGATGTTTTCCTCGGGATCGACCCAGAAATTGGTGGCGGCGGCGCCGCTCCAGCCGAATTCGCCGATCCGGCCAGGGACGAAAGTCCGGCCGGGATCGGTGCGTACCCGCACGCCGAGGCCAAAACCGTAGCCGAGCATGGGCAGGCGGTTGATGGTCATGGGCAGATGCTTGTCGGTCAGGCGATTGGCGGTGAAGAGGTCCAGTGTCGGTCCGGCCATCAAGGTCCGGCCGTCGGCGGTCTTGCCGCGCACCAGCATATCGGCGAAGCGGCCGTAATCCTCGGTCGTCGAGAACAACCCGTGTCCGCCGCGCTCGAAGACGCCGGGCTTGTCGAAGGGGTGGCTGTCATCCACCGGCAGGGGGGTGAGCTGCTGACGGGGCGGTTCGGCGGGCGGAAACGGCGTGTGCAGGAACGAGGTGCCGTACATCCCCATGATTCGGTCGCGCTTGCCCTCCGGCACATGAAAGGCGGTGTCGTCCATGCCAAGCGGATCGAACATCCGTTCGCGCAGCAACTCGCCCAGGGGCTTGCCGGCGATCACCTGGGCCAGATGGGCGGCGACATCGACCGAGACGGAATAGTGGTAGGCTGAGCCCGGATGACGGGCGAGGGGGAACTCGGCGATGCGCGTGACCAGCGCCTCCAGGCTGCTGGTGCCGTCACCGATGATGGCTGCCTTGGCATAGCGCTCCGCGACCGGGCAATCGTAGAGAAAGTCGTAGCTGAGGCCGGAGGTATGGGTCAGCAGATCGGCAATGTTGATCGGGCGGCGTGCGGGTTCCAGACGCGCCGTCCCATCGGCCTCGCGGATCAGCACCTGACGGTCGGCAAAGGCGGGCAGGAAGCGTGAGAGCGGGTCGTAGAGGCGGAAGCGGCCTTCCTCCCAGAGCATCATCAGCAGGGCCGAGATGACCGGCTTGGTCATGGAATAGATGCGGTAGAGCGCACCATCGGGCACGGTCATGCCGCTTTCCGTGTCGCGCAACCCGACCCGGCCGGTATGGAGCACTTCGTGATCGCGCGCGATTCGCCATTCGATGCCGCAGAAATGTCCGGCATCGATCTGGGCCTGCATCGCCGGCGCGATGCGCGCCGCCCGTTCCTCCGAAAAGATCCGCTGATCGGTCATGAATCGAGTCTCCCTCAAGCTGCTCGGCTGCGGCAGAATAAGGCTTGGGCCGCGCCGCAGTCGAGCGCTGGCTGAGAAATTGGAGTCTGCCGATGAGTTTCGAAACCCGCGTTTTGCCCGACGCCTACGACGTGCTTGCACCCGACGGATCCGAGATCCGCGTCCTGCCCGTGGTGAAGGGCGGCAGCATGGTCCATTGCACCTTGCCGCCGGGTGTCGTGACCCTGGCCATCAAGCACCGCACGGTGGAGGAACTCTGGTACGTGATCGGCGGACGAGGGCAAATCTGGCGCAAGGACGCGGAGAAGGAAGAGACCGTCGATCTGGTGCCCGGCGTCTCGGCGAACATCCCCCTCGGCACCGATTTCCAGTTCCGCTCCGCGCCCGATCAGCCCCTCGAACTGATCCTCGCCACCATGCCGCCCTGGCCGGGCCCCGACGAGGCCGTGCGCGTGCCGGACCATTGGGAGCCAACGGTGATAGGGTGAAGTGCGCACCTAATAATGCGAGCGCCCCCCGGTGGCGTCGAAGATGGTGCCGCTGGTGAAGGAGGCTTCCTCGCTGCACAGCCAGGCCACCATGGCGGCGATCTCCTCGGGCTGGCCGTAGCGTTTCATGGGAATGCGCGAAAGCGCCTTCTCGCCGAAATCCTTGGCGGCCTCGCGGCCCATCTCGGTGTCGATGATGGTCGGGCTGATCGAATTGACCGTCACGCCCCTGGTCGCGAATTCCCGGGCCATGCCGCGGGTCAGGCCGATGATGCCGGCCTTGGCCGCGCTATAGGCGGGCATGTTGGCCGTCCCTTCCTTGCCCGAATCGGAGGAGAGGGTGACGATCCGGCCGTAGCCCTGTTCCAGCATGTGTCGGCTGGCCGCGCGGGCGCAGAGGAAGGTGCCGGTCAGGTGGATCTCGATGACCCGGTGCCACTCGTCCTCCGGATAGTCCGGGGTCGGGCAGACCTGGCCGAGAATGCCAGCGCAGGTCACCAGGATATCGATGCCGCCCCAATGATCGATGGCATCGGCCACGCCGCCCTCGACTTCGTGGCCATGGGCGATGTCGAGGACGCAGGGATGGACCGGTCCCAGCTTGCTCAATTCCTCGGCGGTCGCCGCCAGGGCGGCGCCATCACGGTCCCAGATATCGACGCTCGCGCCCGATTTCAGGAAGCGTTCGGCCACGGCCCGGCCGATGCCTTTGGCCGCGCCCGTGACGATGGCCTTGCGGCCGTTGAGATCGTATTCAGTGGTCATAGCCGGCCCTCTTCCTAATAGCTCGAACGCGCGCCGGAAGCGTCGAAAACGCCGCCGGTGGTGAAGGAGCAGTCGGCCGAACACAGCCAGGCGGCCAAGCTGGCGATTTCCTCGACCTGACCGAAACGGCCCATCGGGATGTTGCGCAGCATGTATTCGTGATGCTCGGGCGTGGTGTTGCGGACGAGGTCGGTTTCGATCGCGGCCGGGGTGATGCAGTTCACCGAGATGCCGCTCTCGCCCAACTCGCGGGCCATGGATTTGGTCAGGCCGATCACGCCCGCCTTGGCGGCGCTATACGCCGGCATGTTGGGCGTGCCTTCCTTGCCCGACACGCTGGCGATATTAACGATCCGGCCCCAGCCGGCTTCCAGCATCGGGGGCAGGGCCGCGCGCGAGACCCAGAAGGTGCCGGTCAGCAGGATATCGACGGTCCTGGTCCAGTCCACGTCTTCCTGTTCCAGGGTCGGGGCGACCTTGCCCAGTATCCCCGCATTGTTGACCAGGATGTTGAGCGTGCCGCGCTTCGCGACCAGAGCCTCAATGCCGGCCTGCACCGCGCTCGGGTCGGTGACATCGACCTTGTCCGTCTCGCAGGGGCCAAGTTTGGAGAGGGCCTTGCCGGCCTCGGCCAGGCGTTCTTCGTTCAGGTCCCAGATCGTCACCGCCGCGCCGGAGCGCAGCAGGCGTTCAGCGATGGCCCGGCCGATGCCCTGGACACCGCCGGTGACAAGGGCCACCCGGCCCTCCAGATCGATTCGATTCACTCCGTCACCCCCTCAGGCGAGATAGAAGACCAGGCTGGCGACCAGAACCAAGGCGACGAGGGCGACCATCGACCCCGTTGGCCAGGTGCGGGCGAAATAGCCTTCCGGTCCGTGATGATGTTCTACGAATGCGACGGCGCGGTCCATCTGGCGTTGCCCGAAACGGTCCAAAACCGCGTGTGCCGCGACGAGGGTCGCGACGACTCCACCAACGGCGCGCGGCGCGAGACGACGATAGAACCATTCCGCGTCGAGATTCACGCTCGGCAGTTCCGGCGGATAGCGGCCCGTCAGGTTCAGCCAGACGAAGGCCAGGGCCGAGAAGAACAGGAGCTGGGTCTGCGTGATGACATGGCTCCAGTCATAGGGATGGTATTCGGCCTCGTAGGGCAGCATGCCGTAAAGGACATCCGGGTAGCTGCCGATGCCGATACATAAGACGGCGGAGACACCCATGGCGAGCAGCATGTTGAGCGGCGGTTCGGTCGTGCGGATGCCTGAATCGTGCGCGAAGAAGGCGAAGAAGGGGATCTTGATTCCGGCATGATGGAAGACGCCGGCCGACGCGAAGAGCAGGGCCAGCCAGATCACCGGATAGCCCTCGTCCATGGCCGCCTGCATGACCATGGATTTGGAGATGAAGCCGCTGAACAGGGGAAAGGCGCTGATCGAGGCCGCGCCGACGATGCAGAGGACCGTCGTGATCGGCATGGACTTGTAAAGCCCGCCCAGTTCCGAGCCGTTGATCCGTCCGGTCATATGCAGGACGGCCCCCATGCTCATCATCAGCAGGCCCTTGAAGATCACGTCGTTGAAGGCATGGCTGACCGCGCCGTTGAGGGCCAGGGCCGTGCCGATGCCGATGCCGCAGACCATGAAGCCGATCTGGTTGATCATGCTGTAGGCCAGCACGCGGCGCAGGTCGTTCTCGATCACCGCGTAGAAGATCGGAAACATCGCCATCGCGCCGCCGATATAGATCAGCAGTTCGGTGCCGGGATAGGCGCGGGCCAGGGCATAGACCGCGACCTTGGTGGTGAAGGCCGAGAGGAAGACTGTGCCGGTCGGGGTCGCCTCGGGATAGGCGTCGGTCAGCCAGTTGTGCAGGAAGGGGAAGGCGGCCTTGACCCCGAGGGCGAGCAGGATCAGCCAGCCGGCCAGACCCGCTTCGAGCCCGATATAGGAGAATTCCAGGGAGCCCGTTTCCCATAGGTGCACCAGCGCGCCGGCCAGCAGGATGACGCCCGAGAAAACGTTGATCAGCAGATAGCGGAAGCCGGCGGCAATGGCGCGCGGCGTGCGCCGGGCCCAGATCAAGAAGACGGAACTGACGGCCAGCAATTCCCAGAAAATGAACAGGGTGATGAAATCGCCCGCGAAAATCGCGCCCAAGGCGCTGCCGGCATAGGTCAGGGCCGCGACCTGCTGGGTCGTGTCGCGCAGATGGCTCGAATAGACGAGGCCGATGAAGGCCGCGATGTGGAACAGCCAGCCGAACAGCATGGCGAGTTCGTCGGCGCGTACCAGGACGAGGGTAAAGTCGAGAATTTGCAGCGTCTCCGGCGCGCCGGGCATGCCGAACCATAGATTCGCGAAGCCCAGGATGGGCACGAGGATCGCGACGCCCGCCTGCACGCGGCCGCGCAGAACGGCAACGACCAGCGCGCCGAGGAAAAAGGGCAGGAAGGGCGGGAGGGCGAATTCCATCAGGTGCGGCCCGACCGTTCGGTGCCCGACCGTTCAGCGAACGTCGCGTTCCTCACCCTGATCTTGTCGAAGGGTGAGGATTGCAGGATGGCGGCCATGCCCGGCAGAAGGGGCGGAACCACGGATGCGCGCGGGGTCGTCCGCCACTCAGTCATCGTCGCGCTCGCGCTCGTAATAATCCTCGTCGCGCATCAGGACCTTGCGCATCTGCTTGGCGACCAGCACCAGCACGACGCAGGCGACGAAGCCATAGACCGGATAGAAGCCGTAGAACCCTTCCCATTCGGTCAGGGCATGGCGGTGATAGAGGAAGTCGACGAGGAAGAGCAGGCCGCAGACCACATAGAAAATGCGGAGCAGCTTTTTCACATTGCCCCAATCGTCGAACCAGCCGGGCTTTTCGTCCTTCGGCGCGGCCATGGTCAGCTCCCGAGTCCGGGGATGAGCGAGAGGAGCCGGTAGAACGGCCCCGGGAAGAAGAACAGGGCGACGCTCGCCAGGGCCGTGAAGCCGAGGGCGCCGACGCAGAGCCAGGGCGCTTCCTTGATGCCCGGCCCCCAGACGGCGCGCTCCTCATCGCTGGCGAAGAAGGCCCGCACGGGGATCGGCAGGAGATAGGCGATGTTGAGCAGGGAGCTGATCAGCAGCGCGGCGAGCACGACGTAGTGATGCGATTCCAGGCTGCCCAGACCGAGATACCATTTGCTCCACATGCCGCCGGCCAGCGGCAGACCGATGATGCTCATCGACGCCACGAAGAAGGCCGCCATGGTGAATGGCATCGCACGGCCGATGCCGCGCATCTTGCTGATCTCCTTGGTCTTGTGCGCGGCGTCGATGGCGCCGGCGCAAAAGAACAGGGTGATTTTGCCGAAGGCATGCATCAGCAGATGCAGTCCCGCGCCCATCACTGCGACCCCGTTCGCCATCATCGCGCCGACGACGATGTAGGAGAGCTGGCTGACGGTGGAATAGGCCAGCCGCCGCTTGAGATTGTCCTGGCGCATGGCGATCAGCGAGGCGAGCAGGATGGTCGCCGCCGCGACATAGGTCAGGAATTCGCCTGCCGCCAGGGTCCGCACGAGGTCGAGGCCGAAGACATAGAGCGCGACCTTGAGCACGGTGAAGACACCCGCCTTCACCACGGCGACGGCATGGAGCAGGGCGCTGACCGGAGTCGGCGCGACCATCGCGGCCGGCAGCCAGCGGTGGAAGGGCATCAGCGCGGCCTTGCCGATACCGAAGACGTAGAGCAGCAGCAACGCGCTCAGCACGAGATCGGAGGCCGTGCCGGCCAGGATGCCGCCATCAGCGAAATCGGTCGTGCCCGCGACCGCCCAGGTGCCGACCAGGGCGACAAGCTGCAGGCCAATCGAGGTGAAGAGCAGGATGCCGAGATAGGTCCGTCCGCCCTTGAGCGCCGCCGGCGTGCCGGCATGGGTGACCAGCGGATAGGTCGAAAGGGTCAGCACCTCGTAAAAGATGAACAGGGTGAACATATTGCCGGCGAAGGCGACGCCCAGTGCGCTCGAAATGGCGATGGCGAAACAGGCGTAGAAGCGGGTTTGGTTGTGCTCCTGCTTCGCGCGCATGTAGCCGATCGAATAGACCGAATTGACGATCCACAGAAAGCTGGCGATGAGCCCGAACAACATGCCCAGCGGCTCGACCTCGAAGACAAGGGGCAGGCCGGGGGCGACGGATAACAGGGCGAGAGCGGGCCTCACTCCTTCCGTCACGGGGCCGTAGAGCGAACCGACGATCAGGAAAAGCGCGACGGCGGTTACGAGGGTGACGCCCTCCCGCAGGTTGGGCCAGCGCCCGACCAGCACGATGCCGAACGCGCCGGCAAGCGGCAGGAACAGGGCCAGGGCGATTGCGGTGCCGCCACTCATGGATTGGCCTGCATCAAGGCGGCGGCGGCACGGAAGGCCGTGTCCACGGTGAGTTCGGCGTCGATGCCGAAATAGACGCAGGCGCCGATCAGCACCCAGGTGGGCAGCAGCATGGACAGCGGCGCCTCGGTCGCGCGCGCGGCTTCCGCCGTCGGTTCCCGGAAATAGGCTGTCTCGACCACGCGCCAGATATAGGCGACCGCGAGCAGGCTGCTGAGCACGACCAGCACGCCGAAGGGCCAGAGCCCGGCCTCGAAGGACGCCCGGATCAGATAGAGCTTGGAGATGAAGCCGACGGTCAGCGGCACGCCGATCAGGCTGAGGCCGCCCAGGACGAAGGCGGCCATGGTCCAGGGCATGGTGCGCGCGATGCCGCTCATCGATTCGAGACGCACCGAGCCCGTGCGCAGGAAGACGCAGCCGATCGCCATGAACAGCCCGCCTTTCATCAGCGCGTGATTGAACAGATGAATCAGACCGGCGGCAACGCCGGCCTGGGTCGCGATGCCGATGCCCAAGACCATGTAGCCGATCTGTGCGACGCTGGAATAGGCCAGCATCCGCTTGACGTTGTTCTGGAAGATCGCGATGGCCGAGGCGACGAACATCGCGGCCACGGCCAGGGCCAGCAGCATGGCGTCGAGCGGCATGGTGGTGAAGGCGAAGGTCGCGCCGAACACCGTGAAGATGAAGCGCAGCAGGATATAGACGCCGACTTTGGTCGCCGTCGCCGCCAAGAAGGCCGTCACCGCCGAGGGCGCGTGGGTATAGGCGGCGGGCAGCCAGACATGGAGCGGGAAGAGCGCCAGCTTGAGCGCGGCGCCCAGGCCCAGGAAGGCGAAGGCGACGAGGACGGTCCGGTTGGTGCCGGGCTCGGGCAGGCGGGCCGCGATATCGGCCATGTTGAGCGAACCGGTGACGAGATAGAGCAGGCCGATGCCGATGACGATGCTCGTCGCCCCGATGGTGCCCATGACTAGGTATTGGAAGGCCGCGGTCAGCGCCCGCCGGTCCCGCCCCAGGCCGATCAGCACATAGGAGGAGAGCGATGAGATTTCGAGGAAGACGAAGAGATTGAAGGCATCGCCCGTCGCCACCACGCCCAGCAGGCCGCAGAGGCAGAGCAGATAGCAGGTGTAAAAAAGATAATGCCGCGCCGGATCGATCTCGGCCGCCACGCTCGCCTTGGCATAGGGCATGACGACCGATCCGATGCCCGAGACGATGACCAGGACGATGGCCGAGGTCATGCCTATCCGATACTCGATGCCCCAGGGCGCGGGCCAGCCGCCCATCTCGTAGACGATCGTTCCCGCGCTCTCCAACCGGATCAGCAGGGCGATCGACATCGCGAAACAGATCCAGGTCACGATCAGGGCGAACAGCCAGGACAGGGTGGGCCGGCGCAGCAGCACGCAAACCGGTGCGGCGATCAGGGGCACGACGACCTGCAGCGCGGGCAGGTGCTGGGACACGAATTGCGCGATCACCGCGACTCGTCCTGGCGCTGAATTTCGTCTTCCTCGATCGTGCCGTAGGCTTCGCGGATGCGGACCACCAGGGCGAGACCCAGGGCGGTTGTCGCCACGCCGACCACGATGGCGGTCAGGATCAGGACATGGGGCAGGGGGTTGGAATAGACCTTGAAGCCGTCCTCCAGGATCGGCGCCGTGCCCCCAATGATCTTGCCCATGGTGATGTAGAGCACGAAGACCGAGGCCTGGAAGACATTCAGGCCGACGATCTTCTTCACCAGATTGCCGCGCGTGATGACGATGTAGAGCCCGGCCATCATCAGCATGACGACGACCGCGTAATTGTAGAGCCCGGGATGAATTTCAAAGTCCATGGCGTGTCTAGCGCTGCCGGCTGGCGAAGGCGAAATAGATGGTGGTCATGACGGCGGCGACGGTGGTGCCGACGCCGAACTCGATCAGCAGAATGCCGAGATGCTGGCCCTCCACCGCCTCATGCCCGAGCACGTCGTAGTCCAGGAAGTTCGCACCCAGAAGAAGACTGGCCACGCCGGTCCCGGCATAAAGCAGGACGCCGGCCGCGATCAGGACGCGCACGACTTTGGGCGGCGCGACCCGCATGGCGTTATGGACGCCGAAGATCAGGCCATAGAGGATGATGGCGGCGCTGAAGATTACCCCGGCCTGGAATCCGCCCCCCGGTCCGTAATCGCCATGGAATTGGACGTAGAGCGCGAAGAGCATAATGAAGGGGATTAGCAGCTTGCAGACCACGCGCAGCACCATGTTGCTGCTTCTTACGCCGCCTTCCCTCACGCTGCTTTCCGTCATGTCGCGTCTCCGCCCGGTGCGTCGCCGGTGCCGTTCCCTTGGCTCTGGCCCGTGGCCGGTTTGCGGCTGCGCCAGCGGCGGATGCCCAGGAGGGTGAGGATGCCGATGCCGGCGGTGAAGATCACCGTGACCTCGCCCAGGGTGTCGTAACCGCGATAGCTGGCCAGGACGCTGGTCACGATATTGGGCAGGCCGATCTCCTCGGCCGAATCATGGATATAACGGGGCGCGACATGCTCGTGGATTGGCGAATCCGGATCGCCGAAGGCCGGCATATCGGCGGTGCCGTAGATCAGCGCGATCCCGGTCACGGCGACGAGGACGAGCGGGAAGCGCGGCAGGGCGCGAATCTTCTCGTGCTGGGTCGTCAGGGCTAGGGTGCCGAGCAGCAGGATGGTCGAGATGCCCGCGCCGACGGCGGCCTCGGTGAAGGCCACGTCGACCGCGTCTAGCACGACGAACAGGGTTGCGGCCAGCAGGCTGTAGAAACCGCTGAGCATGACCACGGCGACGAGATTGTGCAGGCGGATGATGGCCAGCACGGTGATCGCCATGAGAGCGAGCAGGACGATATTGATCAGCCCTTCGATGACGCTTCCTCCCGGGCCGTGGCTTTCTCTTCCTTCGACGGGCCGGGGCCGGTCGAATAGACCTCGGAATCGCGCGGCTCGCCCTTGCGCCAGGGCGTCAGCCCCCCGGCCAGGGCGGCCTGGGACAGGGCATGGGTTGCGGTCGGGCTCGAGAAGACGATGAAGAGCAGGATGAAGCCGAGCTTCACTGTGATCAAGGTGAAGCCCTCGTGCAGGGCAAGGCCTGCCAGAATCAGGCCGGCGCCCATCGTATCGGTCACACCGGCGGCATGCATCCGTGTGAACATATCGGGCATGCGCAACAGACCGATACCGCCCACCAGGCAGAAAAAGGCGCCGGCGATCACGCAGATCCAGCCCAGAACCTCCGCCGCCGTGGCAATCGTCGCTGCGATGCTTCCTTCCGCCAGCGCGTCCATCAGGCGGCCCCCTCTTCGTCGTCTTCCTCGTAGTCCAATCCGTGACCCAGGTCGCCGAACTTGAAGAATTTGAGGGCAGCGATCGTGCCAATGAAGTTGATCAGCGCGTAGAGGATGGCGATATCGAGGAATTCCGGTCGGCCGAACAGGAAGCCGACCACGGCGATCACCAGCACGGTCTCGGTGCCGAAGGTGTTCAGCGCGAGAATCCGGTCGTAGACCGTCGGCCCGAGCCAGGCGCGGCCGAGGGCCATGGCCATGGCGACCAGCAGCGCGAGGGTGACAGCGGCGTAGATCACGCAGGATCGCCCATCATGCGGCAGACGCGTCGGCCCATGCGCCCGCCTTCCAACTCTTTCGCTCCCTCGGCTGTCAGGGCATGGACGACGATGCGGCCGGGCACGACCACCATTGCGACGGTGCCGGGGGTCAGGGTAATCCAGTTGGCGTAAATGACCTGCCCGAGATCGTCGGACTGGGTTGCGAGCACCTCGGTCACGCAGGGGTCGATGGGCAGGGACGGGCTTAGGATGCGCCGGGTCACGTCGATATTGGATTTCACGATTTCCCAGGCCAGCCAGACCCAGTACCAGGGCGCCCGCCAGGTCAGGTGATTCGGATGGCCTTCGCGGTCGATCGTGTCCATTCGCCAGCACACGCCGACGACGGCGGCGCAAGACAGCGCGCCGAGAGTCAAAAGCAGGGGATCGTAATGCCCTGACAGGAGAAGCCAGGTGCCGTAAAGCAGCAGGCCCAGGCTAATGATACGCAACACTTTGCGGCACCTCGTCCCATCTCGTAACCGCGCGCCGCTCTTCCCGGCGAGAGCCTCGGAATATGGTGCAGGAGGCGCGGCCAGTCAAAGCGGGGCCGGGGCCGATCCCGCCGAATTCGTGTCGGGTCTTATTGATCGATGCGCTCTCTTCGGGGAAGGTCTGGCTTGGGCCGTCTGCGGCCCCAACTCTTCCCGGCGATGCGGAGCCGTTCGCCCATGTCCCTCCCATCTCATGCTCAGACCGTCATCGTCGGTGGCGGCATCGCGGGGGCAAGCGCGGCCTATCACCTCGCCAAGCTCGGGCGGAAGGATGTCGTGCTGGTCGAGCGCCATCAGCTCACCTCCGGCACCACTTGGCATGCCGCCGGGCTGATCATGCAGCTCCGTTCGACCCACGCGTTGACCGAATTGGCGCGCTACAACGTCGAACTCTATTCCAGCCTGGAGGTAGAGACCGGCCAGGCGACGGGCTTCAAGCAGAACGGCACTCTGGGGGTCGCGCGCACCAAGGATCGTCTTTTCGAGACCAAAATGCTGGCCTCGATCGCCAAAAGCACGGGTATCGAGGCGGAGATGATCGGTCCCGCCGAAGCCAAGGCTCTCTATCCGGCAATCGACGAGAGCGTGATCGAGGGGGCGATCTTCATCCCCAAGGACGGCCAGACCAATCCGGTCGACACCACCATGTCCCTGATTGCCGGGGCGCGGCAGCGCGGCGTGAAGGTCTTCGAGGAAACGTCGGTCGGGCAGTTGGAGAGGTTACCGGGCGGGGAATACGAGATCCGGACGACGAGGGGGACGATCCGGTGCGAGACCATCGTGCTGGCCTGCGGATTATGGACCCGCGATCTGGCCGCGCAGCTCGGCGTGCGCGTTCCGCTCTATGCCTGCGAGCATTTTTACGTGGTGCCCGAGCCGCTGGCGGCCGCGACACCGAACCTGCCGGTGCTGCGCGACACGGACGGCCATGTCTACGTCAAGGAGGATGCGGGCAAATGGCTGGTCGGCGCCTTCGAGCCCTGGGGCAAGGCCCTGGCGATGGAGAAGCTGCCGCCCAATACCCCTTTCATCGAACTGGCCGAGGATTAGGACCATTTCGAACTGCCCTTCACGAAGGCGATGGAGATCCTGCCCGCGCTCGGACAGGCCGGGATCGCCAAATTCTTCAATGGTCCGGAAAGCTTCACCCCGGACCTTCTCTTCGCTTTGGGCGAGGCGCCAGGCCTGCCGGGCTGCTTCATTTCGGCGGGCTACAATTCGGAGGGCATCGAGTTCGGCGCGGGGGCGGGCCGCGCCCTGGCCGAGTGGATCGTCGAGGGTGCGCCGACCATGGACCTGAGCTATGTCGACGTGGCGCGCTTCCATCCGTTTCAGGTCAATCGGCGCTATCTGCACGAACGGGTCGCCGAGGTGTTGGGCCAGCATTACAAGCCCCATTGGCCGCATTACCAGCCTGTCACGGCGCGCGGCGTAAGGCGCAGCATCCTGCATGACCGCTGGGCCGCGCTCGGCGCCAGTTTCGGCGAAGGCATGGGTTGGGAGCGGCCGATGTGGTTCGCGGGCGAGGGTGAGTCGATAGAAAATATCTATTCCCACACGAGGCCGAATTGGTTTGCGCATACTGCCGGGGAATGCCGGGCGGCGCGCGAGGCGGCGATCCTTCTGGACCAGAGTTCCTTCGGCAAGCACCTGATCCAAGGGCGCGATGCCTGCGCCTTCCTGCAGCGCCTCTGCGCAGGCGATGTCGATGTGCCCGACGGCAAGCTCGTCTACACCCATATGCTGAATGCCCGCGGCGGGATCGAGACGGATATTACCGTCAACCGTCTGGCCGAGGACCGCTACCTCGTCATCTCCTCGGCCACGACGCAGCCGCGCGACAAGGCCTGGATCGAACGGCACATCGCGGGCGATGCGCAGGTGACCCTGACCGACGTCACATCGGGCTATGCCGTCCTGTCGCTGCAGGGTCCGCGCTCTCGCGAGATTCTGGCCCGCGTCACGGATGCCGATCTGTCCAACGAGGCCTTTCCTTTCGCGACCTCTCAAGAAATCGACATCGGCTATGGCCGGGCGGTTGCCAATCGCTTGACCTATGTCGGCGAACTGGGCTGGGAACTGCATATTCCAACCGAATTTGCGCCCGGCATTTTCGAATCGGTGATGGCGGCGGGAGCCGAATTGGGCCTGAAGCCGGCCGGCTATCACGCGCTGGAACATCTGCGCTCGGAACGGGCCTACCGGGAATACCAATTCGACCTGACACCCGAGGACACGCCCTTCGAGGCCGGGCTCGGGTTCACGGTCAAGTTGGACAAATCGGGCGGCTTCCTGGGGCGCGAGGCGCTGCTGCGCCAGAAGGAAGCGGGGCTGCTGGCCAAGCGCCTCGTGATGTTCATGCTGAAGGATCCGGCGCCGGTGCTGTTCCATGAGGAGCCGATCCGCCGCGACGGCGAGATCGTCGGCTATATCAGTTCGGGTGCCTACGGCTTTACCCTGGGCCGCTCGGTCGGCATGGGCTATGTCCGCCATGCGGGAGGCGTCACCAAGGATTTCGTCGAGAGCGGCGACTGGGATATCGAGATCGCCTGCGAGCGCTTTCCGGCCGAAGCCTCCTTGCGCGCTTTTTTCGACCCTGCGGGGGAGCGGGTGAAGGGGTAGAATCGCATGGGGAACGGCGCGGAGAATTCGCGGATCTATGGTGCGGGAGGCATGAGATGACAGAACAGACCTTTGGCGATTTCCTGTCGGAGACCGAACTCGCGGCACTCTATCGCCCGGCCGGCGAAGCGAGGGGGCTGCCTGGGCGCTGCTACGGCGAAGCCTTCTATGCTCTGGAACAGGCGCAGCTGTTTCCCAAGCTCTGGTGCGCCGTCGCTTTCGCGAGCGATCTGCCCGAGCCGGGCGATATGGTGCCGGTCGAACTGGCCGGTTGGCCGCTGGTCCTGGTGCTGGACAGCGACGGCACGATCCGCGCCTTTCACAACATCTGCCGGCACCGGGCCATGCGCTTGGTGGCTGAGCCGTGCAAGGGGCGCAGCGCCCTGGTCTGCCCCTGGCATGCCTGGACCTACGGCCTCAATGGAAAGCTTCTCGCGACGCCCAAGATCGGCGGCGACAGGCGCAATGCCGATCCGGCCATCGATACTACCGGGTTGGACCTGCGAGAGGTCGCCTGCGGTCAATGGCTCGACCTCGTCTATGTGAATATCGACGGCAAGGCTGAGGCTTTCGACCGGCATATCGCCCCCTTGAACCAGTTGCTCGCCGATTACGATTTTTCCTCGCTGCGCTATTCGGACCAACAATGGGGCTGCGAGTATCCGGGCAATTGGAAGGTCTCGGTCGAGGGCGCGATCGAGGACTATCATCTGACCTGGGGGCATCCGCAGATCGTCCAGGGCGCGCGCGAGAACAACCCGCGTCTCGACAATGCCGACCGGGTATTCTTCGCCAATTCCTCGGCTCGCGCCTATCGCGACGCGAAGAAAGACGCGGGCGCCGTCATGGGGCACGATTCCCGCTTTCCGGCCCTGCTCGATCCGGGCGCGGAAC
>JAQCGR010000317.1 GCA_027619995.1 Pseudomonadota bacterium
CTGGATCGCGGGCGGCTCGATAACGGGAATGGGCGGTTCGGCCTGTGCGGAAGTCGTTTCCGTTGCGGGCGAGGTTATCGGAGAAAGCATGGCCTGCAGGCTGGCCGGAACCTGTTCGACCAGTTCGATCACGCTGCGATCCTGGGAAGAAAGATAGTACCAGCCGCCATAGGCGGCCATTGCAAGCACGACGGAAAGGCCGATCAGGCTGCGCCCGGGCACCCGGGCATCGGGCGTGGGAACCGGAAAGACGAGTTCCTGCCTGCGCGTGATGCCGTCGCGCTCCGCCTTGAATCGGCGCACGGTGGTTTCGGGGTCCAGTCCCAGATGATCGGCATAGGCGCGGACGAATCCGACTGCATAAGTCGGCCCTGGCAAATCGTCGAAGCGGCCGTCCTCGATCGCCCGGAGATAGACCACGCGGATGCGCAATGCGGCCGCCACCTGGTCCAGGGACAGACCGGCATGTTCGCGCAGCGCAGCCAGCAGCTCCGGGACTTCATAGGCTTCCCACTGGACATCCTGGGCATCAGGCGCACCAACGCCATGCGCCCGATCGACCAGTTTCAACGGCTGGTTGCTGCCGCTCACCACGTTCCCCCGTCCGATGCAGCCCCCGGGCTCGCGTCAATCTGGTACATCGGTTTTACCGCCCGGTACAGCAATTTCCGTTCCGATCGGACAAAATCCTTGCCGTCCAACAACTTACAGGATCGGTTGTATGATGAGTATTAACAAACGACTCGAAACGAACGCAATGAATTCCGCACTGGCGCGCACAAAAAAGCGCGTGTAGGCACACGCGTTTTTCGGCCTCTGCGCCTATTCCGCGTCGAGCCCGAAGGCAGTGTGGAGGGTGCGAAGCGCCAGTTCGGTGTACTCCTCGGGAACCAGCACGCTGATCTTAATTTCCGAGGTCGAGATCACTTGGATGTTGATGGCTTTTTCAGCCAGGGCGCTGAACATCTTCTGGGCGACGCCCGCATGGCTGCGCATTCCGACGCCGACGACCGAAACCTTGACGACATTCGGATCCGCCAGGATTTCGGCGAAACCCATCTCGGCGCGCATGCCTTCGAGCACCTCGACCGCGCGTTCGAGGTCGCTTTTGGTGACCGTGAAGGTCAGTCCGGTGGTCAGGCCGTCGACCGAGACGTTCTGAACGATCATGTCGACGTTGATATTGGCCTCGGCCAGGGGGCCGAACAACCGGGCCGCCACGCCGGGCCGGTCCTGGAGCTGAGTCAAGGTCACCTTGGCCTCGTCGCGGCTATAGGTCACGCCGCTCACCACCTGCTGTTCCACGATCTCGTCCTCGTCCACAACCAAAGTTCCCGGCGCGTCGGTAAAGCTCGACAACACCTGCACGCGCACACCGTAACGCATCGCCATCGCGACCGACCGCGTCTGCAGGACCTTGGCCCCAAGACTGGCCATCTCCAGCATCTCCTCATAGGTGATGCGGTCCAGTTTGCGCGCCTTCGCGACGATTCTCGGATCGCTGGTATAGACCCCTTCGACATCGGTGTAGATATCGCAGCGATCGGCGCCCATGGCCGCCGCCAGCGCGACCGCCGAGGTGTCGGAACCGCCGCGCCCCAGGGTCGTCACCCGACCGCTCTCGGCGACCCCCTGAAAGCCCGCGACGACCGCTACTTCGCCCCCCGCCATGCGGCGCACCATCTCATCCGTCTCGATCGTCACGATCCGCGCCTTGCCATGGGAGTTATCGGTGCGAATCGGCACCTGCCAGCCGAGGAAGGACCGGGCCGGGATGCCCAGCGCCTGGATCGCCATCGCCATCAACCCGCAGGTCACCTGTTCCCCCGAGGCGACGACGACATCATATTCCTTGGCATCGGCGCCCGGGCCGATGCCGTTCGCCCAGCCGACCAGCTGGTTCGTGGCGCCGGCCATGGCGGAGACCACCACGGCGACTTCGTTGCCGGCATCGACCTCGGCCTTCACCCGCAGGGCTGCGGCCTGGATGCGCTCGATATCGGCCACGGAGGTGCCGCCGAATTTCTGAACGATTCGCGCCATCGGTTTCCGGAACAAGTAAATAAGGTATCGCTGCGTTGCCGCAGCGGAGCGGCGTACCCATACTTGGATTCCGGCCAGGGTTTCAACCGGCAACCGCAATCGGACAAGGTCAGCCAGGACAATGATCGACGCCCAGGAGAAGCCCAACCTCGACCCGGAGGAGATCGCCCGCTTCGAGGCGATGGCCGGGGAATGGTGGGATCCCTCGGGCAAGTTCAAGCCGCTGCACCGCCTCAACCCCGTGCGTCTCGGCGTGATCCGAGACCTCGCGGCGGCGCGTTTCGACCGCGACCCGCGCGACATCCGCTGCCTGTCGGGCATCAGGATCGTCGATATCGGCTGCGGCGGCGGCCTTGTCTGCGAGCCGCTGGCCCGTCTCGGGGCCGAAGTCCTCGGCCTTGACGCATCGCCCCTCAATATCGAGATCGCCCGGACCCATGCGGCCGCATCCGGCCTGTCGATCGACTATCGGGCCGGCACGGCGGAGGCGCTGGTCGAGGCAGGCGAGAGTTTCGATCTCGTGCTCGCGCTCGAGATCGTCGAGCATGTGCCCGATGTCGGTGCCTTCCTGACCTGCTGCGCGAATCTGACCGCGCCGGGGGGCGGATTGGTCATGTCGACCATCAACCGCACCGCCAAGGCCTATGCCTTCGCGATCCTGGGTGCGGAGTATCTGTTGCGCTGGCTGCCGGTCGGCACCCATGACTGGCGCCGTTTCGTCCGCCCGTCGGAGGCAGCCACGGCACTCCGCGCCGCCGGCCTCACGATCGGCGAAGCCACAGGGCTGATCTACAACCCGTTGACCGACACATGGGGCCGCAGTCCCCGGGATCTCGACGTCAATTACATTATGTCCGCCACAAAGGATCCGGCGGCGGCGTGAACCCCCGCGGGATCAGGAATCGTGGCGTATCCAGGGGACGCGCTGCACTTCGACGCCCTCCTCGCGCAACGCCTCGGCGTCCTCCTCCGAGGCTTCGCCGTAAATGCCGCGCGCATCCGCTTCACCGTTGTGGATCTTGCGCGCCTCTTCGGGAAAGCGCTCGCCGACATAATCGGCGTTCGTCTCGACATATTTGCGAAGCTGCAGCATCGCCGCCTTGATCGCCTCGGGCGTGGGGCCGTCGCCCGCCACCGCCTTTTGGGGGGTCTTGCCGGACGATCCCGCCACGGCGGACGCCGAGGCGCGGCTCGTGCCGCGATTCACACGGGGCGCGGAGAGGGCTCGATCGACCTTGGTATCGCCACAGGCCGGGCAGACGACGAGCTTGCGCCGCCGCTGGCTCGTGAACTCGGCACCGTCCTTGAACCATCCCTCGAAGGAATGGCCCTGCGAACAGTTGAGATCGAAAACGATCATGTCTCACTCTCTCCGACTTGGCTCTCCGACTTGGCCTATCCACGCATCGCCGCCAAGGAACCGATGATTAGATGATATGTTTCGGCTTCGTTACAAGGCTTTGACGCGGCCGTCCAGCGCCACGCGCAAAGCCATATGCCAAGGCTCGACCGACCCGCCATGGCCGAAGATACCACCCCCGCACCACCATCGCCCTGGGTTCTCCGCTTCGTCCCTCTGATCCCGGCGGGCGGTCCGATCCTCGACCTCGCCGCGGGCGGCGGCCGTCATGCCCGCCTTTTTGCCTCGCGCGGCCATCCCGTCCTCGCGGT
>JAQCGR010000022.1 GCA_027619995.1 Pseudomonadota bacterium
CCGCCGCAAGCGCCCGGCGCGCCATGGCACGGCTGGGCTTGAGGAGCGATCCGGAGGTGGCGGTCAAGAGCGGCGAGTAATGGCCCCGCCGCGGGGCAAACTCAGAAATCCAGATCGGCGTAGTGCTTGGGCGGCGGCGCGCCGGGAATATGATCGGCCAGCAGAGGGCGGAAGCTCGGCCGCGACTTGATGCGCTGATACCATTGCTTCGCGCCCTCATGGTCCTGCCAGGGCACGTCGCCCAAATAGTCGACGCAGGACAGATGGGCGCCGGCCGCGATATCGGCGAGGGAGAAATCGTCGCCCGCCAGCCAGTTCCGCCGCTCGGCCAGCCAGCCGATATAGTCCAGATGATAATGGATGTTCTGCAGCCCGGCCCGGATCGAGGCGGCATCCGGCTCCCCTCGGCCAAGGAAGCGGCGGAGCAGTTTCTCGTTGGTCAGCAGGGTCGAGACCTCGCGCCCGAACTTGAGGTCGAACCATTGGGCGATGCGGCGCACCTCGGCGCGTTCCGCCGGGCTGCCGCCAATCAACGGCACGGCGGGGCTTATTTCTTCCAAATATTCGCAGATCGCCATGGAATCGGCGATCACGCTGCCGTCCTCCTCGACCAGGACAGGCACCTGGCCAGCCGGGTTGAAGGCCAGGAACTCGACACGGCGCTCCCAGACCTTTTCGACCTTGAGCGTGAATTCCAGACCCTTTTCCTGGAGCGCGAGTCGAACCTTGCGCGAATAGGGCGAGAGCCAGAGGTGATAGAGGGTGCGCATGTGATCCCTAGTGTAGCCGGATAGGCGATGGCGGCGAAACGGGTTTGACGGGCGGCGGGCCGAGATTTCGTCCCGGCCGCTCTTGGACTATGCTCGTCGCCGTCGTCCGGGATGCGGGCGGCGCGATCCGCGAGGGGGACAGGCGATGCGCGCCACTATCGCAATTATTTCCGTGATACTCACCCTGGGCCTGGCCCACGGGGTCGGGGCGGCCGAGGACGCGAAAGAAGGCGCCCGTTGGGAGGTCAACGACAGTGCGATCACCCTGACCCGGAATTTCGGCCATAACGCGTTCTACCGGATCTGCCTGCGCGAGATCGAACGGACCCAATCCCAATCCCCGGTCCTCAACTATTCCGTCGAATCGGTGACATCGCCGGACTATTACGAATGTCTGGCCAACGAGGACGGCTGTTCCCTGCGCCTCGACAACCGCTGCGTCGACCTGTTCGGCGGTGTCATCCGCATCTGGTGCGACAAGTGCCGGGCGGCCGGCACCTACGAGTTCCTGTCGCCCGCCTTCTACTAACCTCCCCGGTTACATAGTGCTTCTCGCCGGCTAGCGAAGGGGGCCAGCCGGGGCCCAGGTCTATTCGCCCGCCGCGGCGAGGGGCCGGTCGTCCAACGGCCGGGACAGGCGCCCCACCATCTCGCGCGGCACGACCTGGCGAAAGCGCGGGAGCTCGCGATCCCAATGGGCAAGCAGATTGCGTGCCCAGGCGGACTGGGTGCGCCGCAGATGCTCCTCGACCAGGGAGCGGCAGACGCCTTCCCAATGGGCGCTGCGGATCGGCTGGACGAAGGCGGTCTCGTCGTTGAGATGCTCCTCGAGTCGGCCGTCGGCGTCGTAGACGAAGGCCATGCCGCCGGTCATGCCGGCCGCGAAATTGTCGCCGACGGAGCCCAGGACGACGACCGTGCCGCCGGTCATGTATTCGCAGCCATTGGCCCCGCAGCCCTCGACCACCGCGTCGACCCCGGAATTGCGCACCGCGAACCGCTCGCCCGCCTGGCCGGCGGCGAACAGGCGGCCGGCCGTGGCGCCGTAGAGCACCGTGTTGCCGATGATCGTGTTCTCGTTGGTCGGCAACTGGCTGGAGGTCACCGGACGGACCACAATGATGCCGCCCGACAGGCCCTTGCCGACATAGTCGTTGGCGTCGCCGAAGACCTCGAGGGTCAGGCCGCGCACGGCGAAGGCGCCGAGCGACTGGCCGGCCGAGCCGCGCAGACGGACGGTGATCTGGTCTTCCGGCAGGCTGGCCTGGCCGAAGCGCCGGACGATCATCGAGGAAAGTCGCGTGCCCACCGCCCGGTGCGTGTTCCGCACGCTGTAGGTGAGTTGCATCTTCTCGCCGTCGTCGAGCGCCGAGCGCGCGTCCTCGATCATCTTGGCGTCGAGGCTATCGGCAACCTCGTTTCGCCCGACCCGCGTGCAGTAGCGTGCCTCCTCGCCCGCATCGGCCTGGGCAAGCAGGGAATTGAGGTCGAGATCGTCGAGATGAGCGCTGCCGCGGCTGACCTGGAACAGCAGATCGGTGCGGCCGATCACCTCGTTGATCGAGGCCGCGCCCAGGCCGGCGAGAATCTCGCGCACCTCCTCGGCGAGGAAGCTGAACAGATTGACCACCTTCTCGGGGCTGCCGCCGAACATCTCGCGCAGGGCCGGGTCCTGGGTGCAGATGCCGACCGGGCAGGTGTTGGAATGGCATTGGCGCACCAACAGGCAGCCCATGGCGACCAGGGCGGCCGTGCCGACGCCGAATTCCTCGGCCCCCATAAGGGCGGCGATAACGATATCCCGGCCGGTCTTGATGCCGCCGTCGACGCGCAGCCGGACCCGGTGGCGCAGCCGGTTGAGGGTGAGCACCTGATGGACCTCGGAGAGGCCCATTTCCCACGGCACGCCGGCATGCTTGATGCTCGATAGCGGGCTGGCCCCGGTGCCGCCGGTATGGCCGGAAATCAGAATGACATCGGCCTTGGCCTTGGCAACGCCGGCCGCGATCGTGCCGATGCCCGAGCGCGCGACCAGCTTCACGCAGACCTCGGCATCCGGATTGATCTGCTTGAGGTCGTAGATCAGCTGGGCCAGATCCTCGATCGAATAGATGTCGTGATGGGGCGGCGGCGAAATCAGCATCACCCCCTCGGTGGCATGGCGCAGGCGGGCGATCTCGGCCGTCACCTTGAAGCCGGGCAGTTGGCCGCCCTCGCCGGGCTTGGCCCCCTGGGCGACCTTGATCTCGATCTCACGGCAGTTGTTTAGATACTCGGCGGTCACGCCGAAACGGCCCGAGGCGATCTGCTTGATCGGCGAATTGGCATTGTCGCCGTTCGGGCGCGGGCGGTAGCGTTCGGGGCCCTCGCCGCCCTCGCCCGAATTCGATTTGGCGCCGATGCGGTTCATGGCGATGGTCAGGGTCTCGTGCGCCTCCGGCCCCAGGGCGCCCAGGGACATGCCCGGGGTGACGAAGCGCTTGCGGATCGCGGTGATCGATTCGACCGCGTCGATCCCGATCGGCTCGGCATCCGGCGAGAATTCCAGCAGATCGCGCAGCTGGGTCGGCGGCTGCTTGCGCAGGGCGGCCGAATATTTCTTGAAATTGGCGAAGGAATCGGTGGCGCAGGCGGCCTGCAGGGTGTGGATCAGATCGCCTTCGAAGGCATGGGTCTCGCCACCGCGGCGATAGCGGTAGAAGCCGCCGATGGGCAGGGGCACCGCACCCTCGGCCCAGGCCAGGACGTGCTGTTCGCGCACCTTGAGCTGGATGCCCGAAAGGCCGACGCCGGACACCCGCGACGGCATGCCTGGGAAAAATTCGGCGACCAGGGTGCGCGACAGGCCCACGGCCTCGAAGTTGTAGCCGCCGCGATAGGAGCTGATCACGGCGATGCCCATCTTGGACATGATCTTCAGCAGCCCCTGATTCATCGCCTCCTTGTAGGACGCGACGCATTCGGCCAGGGACCGGTCGCCGAAGAGGCCGCGTTCATGCCGCCCCGCGATGCTCGATTCGGCGAGATAGGGATTGACCGTGGTGGCGCCGACGCCAATCAGGACGGCGAGATTGTGGACATCCATGCAGGCGGCCGCGCGCACGAGGAGCGAGGTGAAGGTCCGCAGGTCCTGTTTCACGAGATGGCCGTGGACCGCGCCGACCGCCAGGATCATCGGCACCGCCGCAAGGTCCGGCCCCTGGGCCTCGTCGGTCAGCACGACATTGACGGAGCCCGCGCGCACGGCGTCCTCCGCCTCGCGGCGGATGCGGTCGATCGCCTCGCGCAGGGCGAATTCGCCGCCCGCGATCTCGAAGGTGCAATCGACGCGCGCGGCCGTATCCCCGACATAATCGGCCAGGGCCTCGAACTCGCTGGTCATGAGGACCGGCGAATCGAGTTCGATCACCCGAAGCTGGCTCTCGTCCTCGTCCAGGATGTTGCCGAGATTGCCCAGCCGGGTGAACAGGCTCATCACGCGCTGCTCGCGAATCGGATCGATCGGCGGGTTCGTCACCTGGCTGAAATTCTGGCGGAAGAAATGGTGCAGCCCGCGATAGCGGTCCGAGAGGACGGCCAGCGGCGTGTCGTCGCCCATGGAGCCGATCGGTTCCTTCGCCGTGTCGGCCATGGGCTGGAGCACCATTTCGAGGTCTTCCATGGTCCAGCCCGCGGCGACCTGGCGGCGGCGCAACTCTTCCGCCGGGATCGGCGCGGGATCGATCCGGCGGCGCTTGAGCAGATAATCGATATCGATGATGTTGCGGACCCAGTCGCCATAGGGCTGGGCATTGGCTAGGCGGTCCTTGATCGCGGTCTGGTCGTAGAAGCGGCCCTCGACCAGGTCGACCGCGATCATCTGACCCGGCCCGACCCGGCCCTTGGTCCGCAGGTTGCTCTCCTCTACCGGCACCATGCCGGCCTCCGAGCCGACGAAGAGCATGCCGTCGTTAGTGATGGTGTAGCGCAGGGGACGCAGGCCGTTGCGGTCGAGCCCGGCGAGGGCCCAGCGCCCGCCATAGGCGGCGATCGCGGCCGGCCCGTCCCAGGGCTCCATCACCGCGTTGCAATAGTGGTAGAGATCGCGATGGGCCTGGGGCATGGAGAACTTATGGTTCCACGCCTCCGGGATCAGCATGGCCTTGACCAGCGGCAGGTCGTGATCGGTCCGCGCCATGATCTCGAAGACCGAATCGAGCACCGCCGAATCCGAGGCGTCGGGCTGCACGATCGGCTTCACGTCTTCCATGTGATCGCCCAGGTCGTCATGGGCCATGCGCGTCTCATGGCTGCGCATCCAATTGATATTGCCCAGCAGGGTGTTGATCTCGCCGTTATGGGCGAGGACGCGGAAGGGCTGGGCCAGATGCCAGGCCGGGAAGGTGTTGGTCGAATAACGCTGGTGGAAGATTGCGAAATTGGATTCGAAACGCGCGTCGCCCAGATCCGGGAAAAAGGCGGTGAGCTGCTCGGCCAGGAACATGCCCTTGTAGATGATCGACCGGCAGGACAGCGTGCAGATATAGAGATCCTTGATCGATTCGGCGCGCGCCGCCTTCTCGATCCGCCGGCGGATGATGTAGAGGTCGCGTTCGAAGGCCTTTTCGTCCACCCCCCGGCTGTTGGCGATCATGATCTGCTCGATCTCGGGCCGGTTGGCATTGGCCTTCTCGCCGATCACGGCCACGTTCACGGGCACCTGGCGCCAGCCGTAGATGGTGTAGCCGAAGTTCAGGATTTCGGCCTCGACGATGCAGCGGCAGCGCTCCTGCGCGGCAAGATCGGTGCGCGGCAGGAAGACCATGCCGACGGCGAGGCGGCCGTCGAGCGGGACATGGCCGGTGCGGCGGACATGTTCCTTGAAGAAATCCTGGGGAATCTGGACATGGATTCCGGCGCCGTCGCCGGTCTTGCCGTCGGCATCCACCGCGCCCCGGTGCCAGATGCTGCCCAAGGCATGGATCGCGGCCTCGACGACGGCACGGCGCGGCTTGCCGTCGATCGCGACGACGAGGCCGACGCCGCAGGCGTCGTGTTCCTGGGACGGATCGTAGAGGCCATGGGCAGCCAGATGCTCGGCGTTGCGGCGCCAGTCGGCGACTTCTTTCTCACCGGACACGGGCGCACCAAACAGGGGCGTTCCAGACATAGTCGTTCCGGACTGGGAGGCTCCGGCCATGGGGCTTGTTCCTATTCCGCCGCGGCGCGGGCGTCGGCCCTCGCCTGGATATGCTTGTCGATGCCTTCGGCCGCGTCGCGGCCGTCGCGGATCGCCCAGACGACGAGCGAGGCGCCGCGCACGATGTCGCCGGCGGCGAAGACGCCGTCGAGATTGGTCATCATGGTCTTCCAATCGATCCGCGCCGTGCCCCAGCGCGTGACCTCCAATTCGGGCGCGCCGAACAGGGCCGGAATGGGTTCCGGATCGAAGCCCAGCGCCTCGATCACCATATCGGCGTCGAGCGAGAAGCCGGAGTCCTCGACCAGTTCGGGGCTCTGGCGGCCGGTCGCGTCGGGCAGGCCCAGACGGGTCCGCAGCGCGCGTACCCCGGCGACGCCGGCGCGGTCGCCCTCGCTCCGCCCGACCAAAGCCTCGGGCGCGCTGAGCCAGACGAATTCCACCCCCTCCTCCTCGGCGTGGCGCACCTCGCGCTCGGAGCCGGGCATGTTCGCCCGGTCGCGGCGGTACAGGCAGCGCACCGAGACGGCGCCCTGGCGGACGGCTGTACGCACACAATCCATCGCCGTGTCACCGCCGCCGACCACAACGACCGCCTTGCCCTCGGCGTTCAATGCCCCGGTTTCGTATGCGGGAACGGAATCGCCCAGGCTTTTCCGGTTGGAGGCCGTCAGATAGGTCATCGCCGTCACGACATCGTCGAGGCCGGCCCCCGGGCAGGCCAGACCCCGGGCCTTGTAGACCCCGGTCGCCAGGAGGATCGCGTCATGACGCGATCGCAACTCCGCCAGGGTGGCGTCGCGTCCGACCTCGAATTCGCGGTGGAATTCGATGCCGGCCTCTTCGAGCAGACGGGTCCGGCGGGCGACCACCGATTTTTCGAGTTTGAAATTGGGAATGCCGTAGACGAGCAGCCCGCCGGTGCGGTCGTAGCGGTCATAGACGGTGACGCGGTAACCCTTGCGGCGCAGTTCTTCCGCCGCGGCCATGCCGGCCGGACCGGCGCCGACGATACCGACCGTTTCCGGCCGTTCCGTCCGGGGCTGCGGGCCGCGCACCCAGCCCGAATCCCAGGCCGTCTCGGTGATGAATTTCTCGACCGCACCGATCGTCACCGTGCCGTGGCCCGATTGTTCGATCACGCAGTTGCCTTCGCAGAGCCGGTCCTGGGGACAGATGCGGCCGCAGATCTCGGGCATGTTGTTGGTCGCGGAGGCCATTTCGTAGGCCTCCTCCATCCGGCCCTCGGCCGCCAGCATCAACCAATCGGGGATGTTGTTCTGGAGCGGGCAATGGATCTGGCAGAAGGGCACGCCGCATTGCGAGCAGCGCGCAGCCTGGGCCGCGCCCGTCTCCGGCGAGAATTCAGCGTAGATTTCGTCGAAATCGCCACGCCGTTCCGCGGCCGGGCGCTTGTCGGGCATGGCTTTTTCGAGGCCGACGAATTTCAGCATGCGCGCGGTCATCGCGAGCAGTCCCCCAAAGGCAAGGTTTCCCAGATCGAGTCATGAATAAACGAACCCGACCCTCAAAAGCCAGCCTTTTCGGCATAAAGAGTACGTATTACTGTCATATTATTCCGATAACCGTACCGTTTTCAGAAGGTTGATGATTGACGCGAGGAAATTCCTCCAAATTTAATTCTAAATTGGTACTATTCTGTCGCTGGCTGCGCGGCGAGGCGAATGATATAAGCGGCGAAACAGGTCGGGGGCATCTTGACGCTGACGCATATCGTGATTCTGGCGATCGTCCAGGGTCTTACCGAATTCTTGCCGATCAGCTCCTGGGGTCATCTCGTCATCCTCCAGAAATACGGGGGCTGGCCCGAGAGCTATGGGTTGGTCATGGAAGTGGCTGTCCATGTCGGCAGCCTCGGCGCCGTGATGGTCTATTTCTGGCGCGATCTGTGGTTGATCCTGGGCGGCCTGGCGCAGGTCATGCTCGGGCGGTTCGATTCCGGTGCGCGGCTCGTGCTGAACCTGATCATCGCCACGATCCCGGCCGTCGTTGTGGGCTATCTCCTCAAGGATCTGGTCACCGACAGCCTGCGCACGATCACCGTGATCGGCTGGGCCACCCTGATCGGCGGCATCGTGCTGTTCATCGGCGACCGCCTGGGCATGACGATCCGCAATATCGAGCATATGCGCTGGGGCAGCGCCCTGGTGATCGGCCTGGCGCAGGTCTGCGCCCTGATCCCGGGGGCGAGCCGCAGCGGCATGACCATGACCGCGGCGCGTTTCCTGGGTTTCGAACGGCGCGATTGCGCGCGCTTTTCCTTCCTCATGTCGATCCCGGTGATCATCGGCGCCGGACTTCTGACCGGGCTTGATCTCTACAAGGCGGGCGATGTCGTGATCACGGGCCAGGCGGCTCTCGCGGCCGGCCTGGCCTTCGTCACCGCCTTTATCGCGATCGCCTTCATGATGGTCTGGCTGCGCAACGCGCGGTTCACGCCCTTCGTCGTCTACCGCCTGCTGCTGGGCGGCGCGATGCTCTACACGGTCTATTTCGACCCCGATCTGGTACCCCGCCTGCTGGGCCAATAGGCACAGCGGCGAGACGCCCCCGGCGGATCAGGCCGTGGGGCGGTCGGCGAAGCGCCCGAAGACGCGGAACCGGTCGAGATAGGTCGGCAGGACGGCTTCGACGGCAGTCGGCGAGAGGCCGAGCGCTTCCAGCCCGGGCGCCGAGCCCGACAGCACGTTGCCGACCCGCAACAGGCGAACCTGATCGCGCGTCAGCGGCGGCACCGGCATCAATTCCATCGCCGCCGCCATGACCGATGCCGCCCAGAAGGGCATGGGCACGAGCAGCCGCTTGCGCCCGATCTCCGCCAGCATCAGGTCCATCAATTCGGCGAAACGATAGACCTCCGGGCCGCCCAATTCGTAGGTCTGGCCCGCCGTGCCCTCATCCTCGAGGCCGCGCATGATCGCATCCGCGACATCGCCGACATAGACCGGCTGGAACCGGGTGCCGCCGTCGCCGACCAGATCGAGGCGCGGCCCGCCCTCGGCCCGCAGATCGAGACGCGGCATGGCGCCGATCACCGGCAGGACGGGAGACAGGCGCGCGAGCGCCGCGAAACGGTTGAAGAAATCGTCGTCCGGCCCGAAGACGACGCTGGGTCGCAGGACGACCGCGCCGGAGAAGGCCTCGCGCACCGTCGCCTCGCCCGCGGCCTTGCTGCGGCCGTACCGGGCGGGCGATGCGCGGTCCGCGCCAAGGGCCGAGACATGAACGAAGCGGCGCGCACCGGCCAGAACGGCGGCCCGCGCGATGCGGCCCGCGCCGTTGACGTGGACCTCGGAAAAGCTGCGCCGCCCGCGCTCGTGAAGGATGCCGACGAGATTGACCACCGCGTCCGCGCCCTCGACCGCGGCAGCGATGCCTGCATGGTCGGCGATATTCACACGCATCGGCACGACCTGGCCGGGATTGCCCATGGGCTTGAGGAATCCGGCCCCTTCCGGATCGCGCACCGCGACCCGCACAACTGCGCCGCGGCGCGCCAGCCGCTGCACCAAGTGGCGACCGATAAACCCGGAGCCGCCAAACACCGTGACCCGGCGCAACGCCATCGCCCCGTCTCCCCACTCAATATCCGTCTTCGGCCGCCCTTATAATACGGGCAACGCCCCACCGCACCCCCCGATCCGCAGGCCACGATAGAGAAGGCCGTTGACTTGGCGGCCCGGGAACGTTACCCGATGTGCCCGACCGAAGCCCAGGTGGCGGAATTGGTAGACGCGCAGGTTTCAGGTACCTGTGGGCGCAAGCCCGTGGAAGTTCGAGTCTTCTCCTGGGCACCATTGTCCTCGCGCATGACGTGCGAGCGCGGGTGCATGGTTTCGTGACGGTAACGCTGCACAAAGGCGATCTGCCCGAGGGGCTCGATTTCGGCGACGCTGTGGCCGTCGATACCGAGACGATGGGCCTCAAGACCCCGCGGGATCGGCTGTGTCTCGTCCAGCTGTCCTCCGGCAATGGCACGGCCCATCTGGTCCAGCTGGCGCAAGGCGTCTATGAGGCGCCCCGCCTGAAGGCCCTGATGGCCGACCCCAAGACCCTCAAGCTTTTCCATTTCGCGCGCTTCGACCTGGCCGCGATAGAGCACTATCTGGGCGTGACCTGCGGGCCGGTCTATTGCACCAAGATCGCGTCACGCCTGTGCCGGACCTACACCGACCGCCACGGCCTCAAGGACCTGTGCCGCGAGATTCTCGGTATCGATCTCTCCAAGCAGCAGCAGTCCTCGGACTGGGGCGCCGAGGATCTGACCGAGGATCAGACCCGCTACGCCGCCTCCGATGTGCTGCATCTTCACGCCCTGCGCGCCCGACTCGACGAGATGATCGACCGGGAGGGGCGACGCGATCTGGCCCAGGCCTGTTTCGCCTTTTTGCCCACCCGCGCCCGCCTGGACCTTGCCGGATGGCCAGAAGAAGACATTTTCTCCCATACGTGACAGTTTCTTGATCGCGTTCTTGACGGCTTTCACGGCCCGGTCGGGACCGGTCGCTGAATTGACGCTGCCCAGGGCGGGCGGCATACTCTGAAACCGAGCTAAATGGTGATTATCGCGGCAATAATCGGCCTCGGCGCCATTGCAAGCGGAACACGGCATCCATGACCACTCGAAAGCAAGCGGCGGCCCCGTCAAACCAGGACGATCTGCGCTCCGCGAGGCGCGCCCTGGGGTTGGAGGCGGACGGCATCGCCCGGCTGGCCGACGCGCTGGACGATCGCTTCGGCGCCGCCCTCGATCTGATCGCACCCGTTTCCGGTCGCGTCATCGTCACCGGCATGGGCAAGAGCGGCCATATCGCGCGCAAGATCGCCTCGACCCTGTCCAGCGTGGGCACGCCCGCGCTTTATGTCCATCCGGGCGAGGCGAGCCACGGCGATCTGGGCATGATCACTGGGCAGGATGGGGTGATCGCGCTGTCCAATTCAGGCGAGACGCCGGAGCTTACCGACCTGATCGCCTATACGAGGCGCTTTTCGATCCCGCTGATCGCGATCACCTCGAAGGCCAAATCCACGCTGGCGGACGCCGCCGATGTCGCCCTCGTCCTGCCGGCCGCGCCGGAAGCCTGTCCGCTGGGGCTCGCGCCGATGACCTCGACGACCATGATGCTGGCCCTGGGCGATGCCATCGCCGTCGCCCTGCTGGAGCGCAAGGGCTTCACAACCGACGATTTCCAGGTCCTCCATCCCGGCGGCAAGCTGGGCCGCATGTTGCTGCGTGTGGCCGATATCATGCATGAGGGGGACGAACTGCCCCTGGCCGGATTGGAAACCAGTGTTGCGGACGCCATCCTGATCATGACTGCAAAGCATTTCGGCTGCGTCGGCGTGACCGGCGCCGATGGCCGGTTGGTCGGAATCATCACGGATGGCGACCTCCGTCGCCATATGCCTGGCGATCTCCTGGCCCATAAGGCGGGCGAGATCATGACCGCCGCGCCGCGCACGATCCGCCCCCAGGCCCTGGCCTCGGAGGCACTGGGCCATATGAATTCGAGCAAGATCACAAATCTCTTCGTCGTCGATGGCGGCGCGCCGCTAGGCATCGTGCATATCCACGATTGCCTGCGCGCGGGCGTCGCCTAGGGGCATGGCTTTGGCGGACGGCCAGATCGAAGCCCCAAGACCGCGACCGCCCAGACCGGCCCGGCGCGCCGCCGGCGCGCCGTTCGCGCGGCGCCGCATGCACAGCCACTACGCAAGAGCGACCCGCCTGCTCAAGCTGATCATGCCCACTGTCGCCGCGATCCTGATCGGCGCGGTGGCGGTCTGGCCGCAGCTTCGCTCGAGCGACAACAAGCTGCCCCTCGCGGCCGCCGAGGTCAGCCCGGAGGAAATCGAGAATCTGGCCATGATCAATGCCCGGTTCATGGGCATCGACGGGCGCAATCAGCCCTTCACCGTGACCGCCGAGATGGCGACTGCGGTCTCGCCCGATTCGCAGCAGGTCCGGCTCTCCGCCCCGAAGGCGGACATTACGCTTGAGAACGGCACCTGGCTGGCCCTGACCGCGGATCACGGCGTGTTCCGCCAGGCCGACCAGACGGTCGAGCTCGAAGGCCATGTCAACATGTTCCACGATGCCGGTTATGAGTTCGAGACCACGACCGCCTTCGTGGATATGGCCCAGGGCGCGGCCTTCGGCTTCGAGCCGATCGACGGCCAGGGGCCGTTCGGCACGATCACCGCCGAAGGCTTCCAGGTCTTCGATGAGGGCGAGCGGGTCATCTTCACGGGCAACGCGACCCTGGTCCTGCGGCCCAAGTCCAAGGACCAGGCGGAGTGACCGGCCGCCGCGCCACGCTCCGACGAGGGCCGGTCCCGGCCTTTGCCCCTATCTTTGCATTGGCCTTTGCATTGGCCTTTGCGCTGGTCCTGTCGCTGCTCCCCGGCGGGTCGCTCCTGGCCCAGTCGCTCGGCTCCAGCTTCGGCGCCGCCGGATCGGATCAACCGATCACGATCCAGGCCGAGGAAGGCATCGAATGGCAGCAGCGCGCCCAGGTCTACATCGCGCGGGGCAATGCCGTCGCGCAGAGCGGCGAGGTGACCGTTCGGGCCGACGAGCTGACCGCCTTCTATCGCGAGACCTCTGCCAGCGACACCGAGATCTACCGGCTTGAAGCCCGCGGCAATGTCCGCATCGCCACGCCCAACGAGAACGCGACGGGCGACCTCGCGGTCTATGACGTGGAGCAGGGCGTCCTCGTCATCACCGGCGACGACATCCAGTTTCGCACCCCGACGGAAACCATCACGGCTGAACAGAGCCTGGAATATTGGGAGGCGGCCGGCCTCGCCGTCGCGCGCGGCAATGCGGTCGCCAATCAGGACGGCAAGCGCCTGCGCGCCGATGTCATCAGCGCCCATATGCGCGAGGATCAGGCCGGCCGTTTTGGCGTCAATCGGGTCGAGGCGTTCGGCGATGTCCAGATCCAGACGGCAACCGAATTCGTGCGCGCGGACTACGGCGACTACCGGACCGAAAGCGGTATCGCCGCGCTCTCCGGTTCAGTTAAGATCACGCAGGGGCCGAACCAGATCAACGGCGACTTCGCGGAGGTCAATCTCAACACGGGCGTGAGCCGGTTGCTCGGCCGGCCCAGTGTATCGAGCGGAAAGACCGGGGGCGGCAAGGCGCGCGTCAATGGAATTTTCATTCCGAACTCCAAGCCGAACGGGTCTTGACCCGAAGCCGCCTTTCGCGCCGACCGGGATAGATCGGGCCCGGAACCGCCTGGTTCGAAAAGGTCCACCCCGAAGCCGGTCGCCCGCAGAAGGCTGGCCCAATACCACCAAGTTCGGAGGGTCATGACTGATCGCGATCGCCAAAACCGGCCGGACGACAATGCGCGACTCGATGGGGCGCAGCGCCTGGTGGCCGATAATCCGGGTCTGGCGGCGAACAATCTGGGCAAGCAGTTCAAGAAGCGACCGGTCCTGCGCGATATCAGCCTGACCGTGCGACGCGGCGAAGCCGTCGGCCTGTTGGGTCCGAACGGCGCCGGAAAGACGACCTGCTTCTATATCCTGACCGGCCTGATCAGCGCCGATTCCGGCTCGGTCAGCCTGGACGGCGCCGATATAACCCATCTGCCGATGTACCAGCGCGCGCGTCTGGGGATCGGCTATCTGCCGCAGGAGCCCTCGATCTTCCGGGGGCTTTCGGTGGAGGAGAATATCCGGGCGGTCATCGAAGTGGTCGAAAAGGACCGCGAGCGGCGCGAGATCATGCTCGACGATCTGCTCGCCGAATTCTCGATCACCCATCTGCGCCGTGCGCCCGCCGTGGCGCTCAGCGGCGGCGAGCGGCGCCGGGTCGAGATCGCCCGCGCCCTGGCCACCCAGCCCCATTTCATCCTGCTCGACGAACCGCTGGCCGGCATCGACCCGATCGCGTTGAACGATATCCGCGACCTGGTCGCCCATCTCAAGGATCGAGGCCTCGGCGTGCTGATCACCGACCATAATGTCCGCGAGACGCTGGAGATCGTCGACCGCGGCTATATCATCCACAACGGCTCCGTCCTGATGACGGGCCGGCCCTCGGAGATCGTCAGCCATGAGGACGTTCGCCGGGTTTACCTGGGTGAAAGGTTCAGCCTGTAGACAAGCCGGCGGTTCCTCGCAAGAATTAGGCCATTATGGCTCTTACGACCCGCCGGGACCTTCGTCAGACCACCTCACTGGTCATGACCCCGCAATTGCAGCAGGCCATCAAACTGCTGCAACTGTCGAATCTCGAACTTTCCGACTATCTGACGGAAGAGCTTGAGCGCAATCCCCTGCTCGAACGGGTCGAGGAGGAGGGTGGCGAGCGGCGCGAGGCCGAGACCCCCGCGAATGGCGCGACGGAAAGCGGCGAGACCGAATTCCCAAACGCAACGGCCGAGGCCGTCCCAACCACCGAAGCGCCGCTCGACGTCGCCGACGAGGATCTATGGGCGGATTCCGGGCCGGGCGATCTGGTCCGGGCCACACCTGGCACGGAAATGCCCTGGACCGGCAGCGGCGGGCGAAGCGATTTCGCCGATAGCGAGTTCAGCTACGAGAACACCGTCGCTCAGGATCCGACCCTGCGCGAGCACCTCACCGAGCAGCTCCAGGTCGATGTGACCGACCCGGTCGACCGGCTGATTGGCCTGCACCTGATCGATATGGTCGACGAATCGGGCTATATCGCGCCCGAGTTGGAAGCGGTGTCCAATCGCCTCGACTGCCCCGTTCTGCGGGTCGAGTCGGTGCTGGAGACAATGCAGGGCTTCGAGCCCGCAGGGATCTTCGCCCGCGACCTGCGCGAATGCCTGGCCTTGCAACTGCGGGACCTGAACCGGCTGGACCCGGCGATGGAGGCGCTGCTCGACAATCTCGACCTGCTCGCCCGCCGGGATCTCGACAAGCTGCGCCGGATCTGCCGGGTCGATGCCGAGGATCTGAACGAAATGGTGCGCGAGATTCGCGCCCTCAACCCCAAGCCCGGCGACGCCTTCAACACGCCGATCGCCCAGCCGGTCACGCCCGACGTCCTGATGCGGCCCGATGGGGCCGGCGGATGGCTGGTCGAGCTGAACAGCGACAACCTGCCCCGCGTGCTGGTCAACACGAGCTATTACGCGCGGGTCAACAAGGCTGCGCGGAACAAGGACGAGAAGGCCTATATCGCCGAAAACTTCCAGAGCGCGAACTGGCTGGTCAAATCGCTGCACCAGCGGGCGACGACAATTCTGAAGGTGGCGAGCGAATTGGTGCGCCAGCAGGACGGCTTCTTCGCCCACGGCGTGCAGTATCTGAAGCCGCTCGTCCTGCGCAACATCGCCGAAGCTATCGGCATGCACGAGAGCACGGTCAGCCGGGGCACCACGAACAAATACATGGCCACGCCGCGCGGCATGTACGAACTCAAATACTTCTTCACCTCGTCGATACCGAGCACCGGGGATGGCGATGCCCATTCGGCCGAATCGGTGCGCCATCGCATCCGCGACCTGATCGACGCGGAATCCGCGAACAAGGTCCTCTCGGATGACGGAATCGTCGAATTGCTGCGGGTCGAGGGAGTCGAAATCGCCCGCCGCACCGTTGCGAAATACCGCGAATCCATGCGAATTCCGTCCTCCGTCCAGCGTCGGCGCGAGAAGATACTCGCCGGCTGACGGCTTCGAACGACCCCCCTCGGGTGCGCCGCGGAGGCTATCCGGACCTTCCCTTACGGTCTATTGACTCGTTTCCGCCCCGTCACTATGGTCCCGCGCCCTAGGGATATGGGGCGCTTTACCGTAAAGGATTAGGGCGCTTAGCCGTCGGTGGAATACTCGCCGAAACGGCGCGCTTTGGCAGATATGCAAATAACAGTCACCGGAAAACAGCTCGACGTCTCCGACGCGTTCCGAGAACACGCTCGCCTCGGCCTGACGGGCGCGGCCGAGAAATATTTCGCGAACGCCATGGAAGGCTCCGTCGTCCTCGGACGCGAAGGCGCAAGCATCCGCGCCGACCTGACCGTGCATGTCGGACGCGGCATCCAGGTCCAGGGCCATGCGGTCGCCGCCGACGCCCATAGCGCCTTCGACGCGGCGCTGGAACGGACCACGAAGCGCCTGCGCCGACACAAGTGGCGCCTGCGCGACCATCACCGGGGCGATGTCCCGGAATACGAGACCTCGCCCGCCCAGCAATATGTCATCGCCGAGCTGCCGGAGATCGGCGAGGACGAGGATGACGTGACTCTGCCGGATACAGCGGCGGACGCGGCGGACCATCCGCTCATCATCGCGGAAATGGCGACCGAAGTTGTCAGCTTGACGGTCAGCCAGGCCGTGATGCGCCTGGATATCGGCGATCTGCCCGCCCTGCTGTTCCGCAATCGGGCCCATGGCGACCTCAACATGATCTATCGTCGGGCCGACGGAAATATCGGTTGGGTCGACCCCCAGAGCGGGCCAGCCAAAAGAAACTAACGCGGAATCTCGATGGAAATCACCGATCTGATCACCCCCGACAGCGTCGTCGCCGACCTGAAGGCGGGCAGCAAGAAACAGGTGCTGCAGGAACTCGCGCGGGTCGCCGCCGGCGTCACCGGCCAGACCGAACGCGCGGTCTTCGATGTGTTGATCGAACGCGAGCGGCTGGGCACGACGGGCGTGGGCAATGGTATCGCCATTCCGCACGGCAAGCTGCCGGGCCTCGACCGGCTACACGGGCTGTTCGCCCGCCTCGCCGAGCCGATCCCCTTCGATGCGATCGACGACCAGCCGGTCGATCTGATTTTTCTGCTGCTCGCCCCCGAAGGCGCGGGCGCCGATCACCTCAAGGCCTTGGCCCGCGTGTCCCGGCTGCTGCGCAACCATGCGACTTGCGAAAAGCTGCGCCATGCCGACGGCGCGGTCCCGATCTACGACATATTGATGGAAGCGCCGACGAGCCGCGCCGCCTGATCCGGGCGCAACGCGGCCGCCGCCTGCGGCATTCTCGAATTATTCAGCTTCGCCAGCCCCGCTTCCGCGGGGACGGCGAAGCTCGTTCTTGATCCTGGCCCGGGCGCGAAGGCGACCGGATCCCGTATCAATGCACGCTGACGGGTTCCAGATCGTTCTGCCGCACGGCCGCGAAGGCGACCTCGCGGTCGGCCAGGACCGCCACGGTATTGCCGTCCGCCGAATGGATCGCGAAGGCTGCCTGACCTTCGATCTCGACGTCCTTGACGTAGGCCACGTTCTGCATGCCCAGCACGGCGAACTGCTCGACCGTCAGGCTCTTGAAAGCTTCGGTATTCGTCATCTGTCTTTCTCCCGCCGATCGGCATTCGCCGATCCGGCTCGTTTGCGCCCGATCCGGGCCGCGTTACTCATGATCGATTCGCTTGCTCTTCGCTTGGCGCGTGCCCGGTGTGATTTCGATACTCCGGACATGTGTCTCGACCTTGGGTTGGGCCAGTTCGATATGAAGCAGGCCATTGTCCAGGCTGGCCCGCGTCACCTCGACACCTTCGGCCAAAACGAAACTGCGCTGGAACTGGCGCGCCGCGATGCCGCGATGGAGGTAAATCCGGCCGCTCTCGTCCTCGGCCTGGCGGCCGCGGATGACCAGTTGTCGATCCTCGACCTGAATCGTCAGGTCTTCTTCGCCGAACCCGGCCACGGCCAGGGTGATCCGCAGGCTATCGGCCCCGGTCTGTTCGACGTTATAGGGAGGATACCCGTCGGCCGGAGCCTTGGAGACCCGTTCGAGGGCTTCCTCGAACCGGTCGAAGCCCAGCAGCAGAGGGCTGTTGAACAAAGACAAGCGCGCCATCACGCAACCTCCTTCATAAGCGAAGCGAGCAGGCATTCGGGTCCTTGCGGCACCCTCGCGGAACAGCCCGGAACTGCCGGCACCGCTCAAAACATATATGGGAAGGCGCGGCCCGCCGTTCAAGCGGGCGCGGCCCTAATCGTCGAAGACCGGGGTCAGCCAGGCCGGATCGACATTCGTCGTGCCGCGCACGACCGCCTCGTAGATGTCCCATGCCTCGCGGGTGATATCGCCGATCTCGCCCTTGCCGACCTTCATGCCGTCGATATCGGTCACGGGACTGACTTCGTAGGCGGAACCGCAGAGGAAAGCTTCGTCGGCGACATAGAGTTCGGTCCGATCGACCTCGCGCGTGACCGCCGGGCGGTCCAGCACATCCGAGAAGATGCGCAGCATGGTATCGCGGGTGATGCTTTCGAGAATGCCGTGGGTCACCCCAGGGGTGATCGGCACCCCGTCGCGCAGGATGAAGAGGCAGGCGCCGCCGCTCTCCGCGACCTTGCCCGCGTTGGTCAGGAAGATCGGCTCGTCATAACCGTCGGCGCGCGCCTGGACGGTGCCGAGGCGACCGTTGTGGTAGTTGGCGGCGGCCTTGACCCGGGGCGGCATGGAGGCATCGTCGATGCGCCGCCAGGACGTGATCTGGGCCCGCTTGGTGCGGGCCTCGATGGCGCGGGCATCGCGCGGGGATACCGTGCAGGACAGGCCGACCGGCCCGCAGGCGCCCATCAGCCCCTCGCCCAGGACATGGGCCTGGATGCGAATATGGGAATCGGTGCGGACGTCGTTCTCGCGGACCGTGCCGAGGACGACCTCGGTCAGTTCTTCCAGGCTGTAGGCCTGTTCGTAGCGCAGGATGTGCATCGACTGCTGCAGACGCACGAGATGCTCACGCAGACGGAAGATATTGACCCCGCTGCCGTCGCGCGTGGCATAGCCGCAGATACCCTCGAACACGCTCGCGCCGTATTTCACGGCCGGCGAGAGGACATGAATCTTCGCCTCTTCGTAAGGCACCATTTTTCCGTCAAGATGGACGAGTCGGCCTGCGCTCTTGTACATCGCTTCACTTTCCTTCCAGCCGGATCGCGGCGCATCGAACCGCGCCGGGCAGGGAGACTAGCGCGCCGGGACAAACGGGAGAAGACACGTCGCGCGCAAGCCGGGGCTGCCGGAGGCAGGGCTTGAGTCTGAGCACCAGCCGACAATATGGTGACCAGGCAGCGAGGAGATCCCGAATGACCCCGGCCCGTTCCCCGGTCGGTTCACATGACGACGACCCGTCCTGCTGGACCCCGGCCGATTTCCCCAACGGCAAGGCGCATGTCGTCGTCGATATCCCGGCCGCCGGCCTCCCCGTTCTTGAGGATGCGGCACGGGAAATTCTGGCGAGCGGCCGGCCGCTCGATTCCTTCTCCCGCTCGGACCTGCCCATGCCCGGCCTGGCCGAGCCCATGGAAGCCGTTTCGCGCGAGATCGACCGGGGGCGCGGCATCGTGATCCTGCGAGGCTTTCCCGTCGCCGACCGGCCGCTCGCGGCGGTCGAGGCGATGTTCTGGGCGGTCGGGCGCCATCTGGGCGATCCGGTGTCGCAGAGCGTGATGGGCGACCGCCTGGGCCATATCATCGATGTGACCGATGTCGATCCCGACGCCCGCGCCTACCGGGCCAATTGGGAACTGAGCCTGCACACCGACATGTCGGACATCGTTTCCTTCCTCTGCGTGCGACCCGCCGCGGAAGGCGGAATCAGCCGCTTCACCAGCGCGGTCGCGGTGCATGACGCGATGGCGCGGCGCCATCCCGATCTGCTGGACATTCTCTATCGCGGCTTCCCCTGGCACCGCCTGGGCGAGCAGGCGGTCGGCGAGGCGCCGATCACCGAGCACCGCGTTCCCCATTTCTCGGAATGCCAAGGCTTCCTGAGCTGTCGATACGTCCGCAACTATATTCGCGAGGCCGCCCATGAGCTGGGCGGGTTGAGCGCCAAGGAGGAAGAGGCCTTGGACGTCTTCGACGCGCTGGCGCGCAGCCCGGAATTCTGTTTCGAGGCCATGCTGGAGCCGGGCGAAGCGGTGATCATGAACAACTACACCGTCCTGCATGCCCGCAGCGCCTTTCGCGATGGTCCGGATCGCAACCGCAAACGTCTGCTGCTGCGCCTCTGGATGGCCTCGCGCACGCCCCGCCCGACACGGCCCGAGATCGAGATCTACGGTGCTGGGCGGGTCGGCGGCATCGCCAAGCGCGAGGGATCGGTGCCCAGCTTCAAACGCCGCGCCTCGGCCGACTAGCCCAACGGGAGGCGCGCCAATGAACGAATTTCACGACGCTCCGATCCACCACCTCTCCGCCTGGTACCCGGGCGACTTTCCCGGCGGCAAGGAAGACCTCGTCCTGGTCCTGGAGCCGGCCCATCTCGCGGAGATCGAGGCGGCCCTGCGGAGCGCGCGCGCGCGCGGCCTGGCGATGGAGGAAATCGCCAAGGACGACTTTCCCCTGCCCGATACCGCGGCGCTGCTCGGCAGGGTGCGCGCCGCCCTGGAGGACGGCCCCGGCCTGGTCGTTCTGCGCGGCTTTCCCGTCGAACGGTTCGAGCAGGCCGATATCGAGGCGATCTATTGGGGCGTATCGGTCCAGCTCGGCATGCCGACCAGCCAGAGCGTGATGGGCGACCGCCTGGGCCATGTCATCGACGTGACCGACCAGGACCCGGACGCAAGGGCCTATCGCGCGCGGCGCAAGCTCTATCCCCATACCGATTTTTCAGATTTTGCCGGCCTGCTTTGCCTGCACCAGGGCAGGGCTGGCGGGGTCAACCAGTTCATCAGCGGGCCGACCGTCCACAATCTGATGCGCGAGCGCCGCCCGGACCTGCTGCGCGCGCTCTATCGCGGCACGCCTTGGCACCGCCTGGGCGAGGCGAAGCCCGGCGAGCCGGAACTGACCGCGCATCGGGTCCCGGTCTTCTCCTGCCGCGACGGCTTCGTCAGCCTGCGTTATTCCCGGACCTATGTCGGCGAGGCGATCCACGACCTGGGCGAGGCCGTGACGGAGGAGACGCGCGAGGCCCTGCGCCTGTTCGACGAGCTTTGCACGCTGCCGGAGCTGACCCTGGAATTCTCGCTGCGGCCCGGCGAAGCGGTGTTCATGAACAATTTCACCATGCTGCACGGGCGCAGTGCCTTCGAGGATTCGCCCGCGGATTCTTCAGGCGAGACCCGGCGGCGGCATCTGCTGCGCATCTGGCTGGCGGTTCCCGACGGAAGGCCGGTGGTGCCGGAACTGGACGTATTCGGCACCGGCACCAAGGGCGGGGTGCCGGTCCGCGGCGAAGGCCACACGCCGAGTTTCGCCCGGCGCGCGCCCGTGAGCTGACGGCGCATAGAAGAAAGGCCCCGACCTAATCGGCCGGACCCTTTTCCCAAATTGGTGGAGCCGAGGGGAATCGAACCCCTGACCTCTTGAATGCCATTCAAGCGCTCTCCCAACTGAGCTACGGCCCCGAATTCGGGTGCCCGGCCAAGCGATCGGCCGGGACGACTGCGCGGGGCGGGACAGTAATGGCCGCAGCGCGGCGAAGGCAAGCCCAAAGGCCCGCCCGCCGCACGCCCCCTTAATTCGACTTGTCGTCCTCGTCGCCGGAATCGACGCCGACCACGACTTCCTGGACGTCGTCGTCGTCGTCGCCCAGATCGGTGGTGTCCTCGATGACATCCTCGTCATCATCGTCGTCGAGACTATCGTCGTCGTCGTCCTCGTCGTCGAGGAGCACGTCATCGGCATCGTCGTCGTCGGACGACGCCGAGCGCTTCGGCTTGGGCTTCGGCTTGGGCGCCGGCTTTTCCACGACCGCGGCGGCCTTGCTGCGACGGCCCCGCGTGAAATCATCCGTCTTGAAGGTCGCGCCGCAAGACGGGCAAGTGATCGGGTCTTGCGCCAAGTCGTAGAACTTGGCGCTGCAACTCAGACAGATACGCTTGGTACCCCATTCAGGCTTGGCCACAACCACTCTCCAACACAACGCGATAGGTGACAGGCGGCTGCCAATTGCCACGATCCATCACACCTGTCAAAAGTAAAATTCACCCTTCCGACATCGGACCCGGACGCAATCCCGCCCATGATCCCGAATCTCACCAGGGGCAGCACCCTGTGCGCGGCCCAGAACCGGCGCGAAAACCGGCGCGTCATGGCGCCATGACGACGCTCGTTTCCCATCCTGGTCGCAACCTCCTGGGGGAGGTACGCCTGCCCGGGGACAAATCGATTTCGCACCGCGCACTGCTGCTCGGTGCGGTCGCGACGGGCGAAACCGCGATCGAGGGCCTGCTGGAGGGAGAGGACGTTCTGGCGACCGCCGCGGCGGCGGCGGCCCTCGGCGCTGCGGTGCGCCGCGACGGCGAAGGACGCTGGCGTGTCGGCGGCCTGGGCACCGGCGGCCTCGCCGAGCCGGACCGCGTTCTCGACAT